>JARRPY010000179.1:0-11367 GCA_037382425.1 Deltaproteobacteria bacterium | reverse complement strand
ACCGGTGAGACGTATTCATTTAAACATCCGTGCTCCCGCAGTAGCGGGACCGCAGGGTTCTTAAATAAGCGGAGAAAACACAATGAAGCAGCGACCAATGGAAGGCATTCGCATCGTCGAATGCGGCGTATATCATGCCGGACCGGGCGGGACGGCCATTTTGGGAGACCTGGGAGCGGAAGTCATCAAGGTGGAACCGCCCGGCACCGGCGATCCCCTCAGGACGCTCATGCAGGTAGGAAGCATCCCATTTGAACTACCCGGAAATAGAACGCTTTTTTGCGAAGGGGCCAATCGGAGTAAGAAATCGGTCACGCTCAACCTCAAGACGGAAGAAGGCCGAGAAATTCTCTACCGGCTGATTCAAAAGGCCGACGTGTTCATGACCAATATGCGGTTGAAGGCCCTGGAGGAGTTGAAAATCACCTATCCGATTTTAAAAAGCCATAATGAGAACCTGATCTATGCCTCGGTGTCGGCCTTCGGGCGAAAAGGACCCGAAAAGGATAACGGCGGGTTCGACTATCAGGGACAGGCAAAGTCGGGCCTCATGTACGCGGTGGGAGAACCCGGGGCACCGCCTCTGGCGTCTCAGTTCGGGCTTGCCGATCAGGTGACCGCCATCATGACCAGTCACCAGATCCTCACCGCACTGCTCATGAGGGAACGGACGGGCATTGCCCAAGAGGTCCATGTCTCGATCATGAGCGCCGCCATGTATCTCAATTACTTTAACCTCCTCATTCCCCTGCTGGCCGGGTTCGAAGTCCCCCGCCACAAGCGGAGTATCGAGCATCCCATGAGGAATTATTACCAGTGCGAGGACGGCAAATGGATCATGCTGACCCTCACACCACCGGACAGACACTGGGGTCCGCTGTGCACGGCGCTCGGACGGCCCGAACTGGAACACGACCCCCGGTTCGACACCGATCAAAAACGCTCCGACAATGCAGGGTTGCTGGTGAGTATCATGGATGAGATTTTTGCCACCAAACCCAGAGACGTCTGGGTGGAAGAATTTCGTGGCTATGATCTGTTTTGCTGTGGCGTGAACACCAATATGGAGGTGGCCAAAGATCCCCAGGTACTGGCCAATGAGTACCTCAGGGATTTGGATCACCCGAGCCTGGGACGTGTAAAATTCCCCGGGTATCCCGTTCATTTCAGCGAAAGCCGGGCCGGGACCGAGAGTGCGACACCGGAGTTGGGCGAGCACACAAAAGAGGTGCTGACGGAAATTGTGGGGATCGGCAGGGACGAGTTGAGCCGCCTAAAAAAGGAAGGGGTTATTTAATCGACAAGAACACCGTAATAGTCCGGGCGCCTGTCTTTGAACAGGTCATTGTTGTCCGTCAGCCGTTTGTCTCTCGCAGAATGAATGTCAATCTCGCGAACCACGAGCCCCTCGCTTCGGGCGTCTGAGCAGGCGATCAACTCCCCTTTCGGGCTCATAATCTGACTCTGCCCGGTAAAGACGAGTTTGCCGCGGGGGCGCACATCCATGCCGTTTCGATTGGCGGTCACGGCGAATACCCCGTTCTCCAGGCACCGGGTGCGCATGGCCTCCTGGCAGTAAGTGAGCACCAGGTTGGAGGGATGGCACAGCAGGTCCGCTCCCTTAAGCGCAAGTATCCGGGCGACTTCCGGAAACACCCAGTCAAAGCAAATCATCAGGCCGACTCTGGCTCCACGGACCTCTATGGGCTGAAGCGGCGTATCACCGGGATCGAAATATTCCTTTTCCGTATTGAACAGATGAAGCTTCCGATAGGTATGGATGACCCCGTCCGGTCCGATCAGTAGCGCACTATTGTAGAGCTTGTCGCTTTCTTTTTCTGCAAACCCGGTCACCAGATAAACGTCGTTGTCCCCACAAAGCGTGGCCAATGATTCAACCGTGGAAGATTCGGAAACATCTTCCGCCAGGGACAATAGTTCCTGCCGATTTTCAAAATAATACCCGGTGAGGGCGAGTTCGGGCAAAACGATAATGTCCGCCGACACCCCGGAGAGGGCCTTATGGATTCTTTCCAGGTTCTGAAGGGGTTTGCCGAATTCCGGAGAGAACTGATAATAGCCGACCTTCATTTGAGACCTCCCAAAATGAAACGCCACCCTGATAAAAATACTGTGAATAAGTCCCTAAGATACACCTTTCCCCCTATTTAAACCATAGCCACCTGAATATTATAGTCACTCCCATGAAATAAATAAGACAAAGGAGGACGATTATGTCAAAAGTGGCCATCAATGGATTGGGAAGAATCGGCAGGGCGGCGTTTAAGATCATTCTGGATACACCCGAACTGGAGCTGGCAGGTGTAAATGACCTGGTTCCTACGGACAATCTCGCTTATCTGCTCAAATACGACACGGTGTATGGACGATACGAGAAGCATGTGGAGAGTACAAACGAGCGCCTCATCATAGACGGGCAGGAATATCCCGTTTTCTCGGAAAAGGATCCATCCCGGCTTCCCTGGGGAGAGCTGGGCGTGGAAGCGGTTTTTGAATGCACAGGGGTGTTCACCAAGAGACAGGATTTGGAGAAGCATCTTCAGGCCGGGGCCAGACACGTGATTCTTTCCGCCCCTCCCAAGACCGAGGACATGGACATGGTGGTGCATAATGTGAACGCGCCCAGCGGACCCGTCCAGATGTTGTCCTGTGCGAGCTGCACCACCAACTGCATCGCGCCGGTGATTGAGGTCATGGGAAGACGGATCGGCATACAGAAGGCCACCATGACCACCATCCATGCGTACACGGCCAGCCAGGGAATGGTGGACGGTCCCAAAAAGAAATGGAGAAGGGGGAGGGCAGGGGCCGCCAATCTGGTGCCCACCACTACGGGAGCCGCCGTGGCCACCACCAAGGCCCTTCCGCAATACAGTGGAAAATTCGGCGGGCTCGCGGTGCGCGCGCCGATCCCGGTGGGGTCCCTGGCGGACATCGTCATTTTAACCGAGCGGGAGACCACCGTGGAAGAGGTCAACCAGATTTTCCGGGAAGAGTCGGAGAGCGACCAATACAGAGGCATCCTTGGGGTATCCGAAGACCTTATTGTCTCCTCCGACATCATTAAGGACCCGCGCGCGTCGGTTTTTGATCTCTCTTTGACCCAGGTGGTGGACGGCGACCTGGTCCAGGTCATGGCCTGGTATGACAACGAATGGGGCTACACCAACCAGATGATCCGGGAGGCCCTTCGCGTGCTCAACGGATAGGGCGGGATCTCATTATTCAACACGACAAGGAGAAAAAATAATGGCCAAAACAAAAGACAATTTAAGAGAAGCCTTTGCCGGTGAATCCCAGGCATACCAGCGGTATCTCTCCTATGCCCAGAGAGCCGCAGACGAGTACAAGGAAGGCATATACAAGCTTTTTCAGGCGGTCGCCGAGTCCGAGAGAATCCATGCACAGCGCCATTTGCGTTATCTGTATGGGGCCACGGACACATTCGAAAATTTGACGGAGGCGGCCCGGGGGGAATCCCGCGAATTTGAAACCATGTACCCCCAAATGATGAAAGATGCGGAAGAGGAAAACGAGGAAGGGCCGGCCATCACGTTCCGCCACACCAAGGAGGTGGAAAAGGGCCATCACGAGCTCTTTCGGGAGGCCCTCTATGATCTGGACGATTTTCCGGTTCGGAAGTATTTCATTTGCGATGCCTGCGGCTACATTGCGGTGGAACGGGCGCCTGAGAAGTGTCCGGTGTGCGGCGCCGTGTAAAGGGCGTTTTATGAGGTCATGAAGGTTAAGTCCCGGTAATGAGGCCCGGGAAATTGAAGAACCCCGCAGCAAGCTGCGGGGGTGGCGCTCGCTAAGCATTTTCAAAAGGTATTGACAAATGATACCACAATGTGGTATGTATTCACCGTTTCAATCAAATGGTCATAGGGGTGACACATACGACATCGGGGGTATCACCGCATTCCAACTTCGATGAGCGGACAAACCTTTTGGCACGGAGGAAGTCATGACAGTAGCCCACACCAGCCACATTCGAATTCGCAAGCATGAAGGCCCTCACCGGACCGCTAAAATTGAACAATTTGAAGAGCCGGTCCACTATGGGATTCACGGGGGGATCAAGGCGTTTTATCAAAACAAGTATGGTCGGGAAATCAAAGGAAAAGAGTATCCCGCAACGCTGGACCACATTATCAGCGGAGTGGCCGGGTGACTGACCGGCACCCTGGGGACCGCGCTGGATGCGCGGAAAATACCTTCGGCGGAAAATTTAACTGCAGAGGTGGAGGGAGATATCGAGGATGTTGATGGGGTGTTGAAGATAACCGCCTTGCGCATTCGTTATCAACTGAAGATCCCCTCCGGAACGAGAGAAAAGGCCGAGCGCGCCCTGGCCGTATATGCCGAGGCCTGTCCGGCGTATCAGACAGTAAAAGACTGTGTTCAAATTTCTTGGGAGGCGGACATCCAGGAAAACTGACCAAAGCAGCCTTTCAAAATGGCCCGAAAGCCGAACTGCCAGGTGGAAAATGGCACTGCCAAGCCGTCGGAATTGACCGAACTGTCTATATGGAAGTCATTCCGCGCGTGTTCATTTTTCGAGAGTATCTCCCCTTGGCATCCCTCCTGACTTTCTTGAAACCTTTGAAAAATATTCAATTTTTTCCAAGATCAAGGCGTGTGAGAATTTTAATCGGAGCCGTATAAAGAATCTTTCGAGGATTAAGATCAAAACGCAACGCTGATATTGGGTAAAAGGGGGTCGTTTTTCAAGCGTCTCATTGGGTGAAGGTCAGACTCTCCACGATTGGGGCGACCTCGTTCGGATTCTTCCACGGATGCGCGGTGAGGAACACCCACTTTCCATCCCGGAATGCGGATACGGCCAGGATCTTCAGCGGGAAGCTGCCTTGAAAGAGCCAGTGGATACGGGTTTTATAGGCTGTGGTGCCGTCTTTGAGCGTGATCTTTTTATTTGAGATGACGTGGACATCCGAGCCCAAGTTTCTTAGGAGTCCCTGTATTTGAGGCCGGAGGCCATGGTCAAGAGATCTTGAAGGGTGATGGCCTTTTTGCGATCATCGAGATTCGCTACCCTCTTATCAGGAAAAAAGTCCAGCACCTTCTGGTTCACCCCCTTGATGTATCCCTTGTCTATGGCGATGCCCACCAATGCCGACATAGGAGTGAATGATGTGTTTCTCCCTTTTTTCAAAAGGGAAAAAATAGGTATCCAGCACCATTGCGCCATGGCGGATAACGGTGATACTCTGGATGGCGTACCCTCCTGCCTCTATCTTCTCCAGCATGTCCGCCAACACGCCCGATTTGATACCCTGCGCCTCGGGTGTGGATGTGCGCCAACCCATTGCAGTTGGATACACGGTCCCGGCAAAGGATGGGGCCACTCCCAGACAGCCGATGACCCACACCAGAACGATCAGGCGGAACACTCTCCGGTGAGTCTTACCATTTGAGCGATGCATGGCGTCCTCCAGTTCTTGTAGGGTTGATTCTTCTCCTCTCAAAGGGGCCATAGGCGCTGTCAGGGACATATCATCCAAATGTTGAGGGGCATTTTCGCCGTCCGAAGCAAAAAGGTTATGACTTCATTATGGATTATCCCATATGCGCCTGAAATGCATGAACCTCTACATCGAGCCTGTCTTCAAGTAAATCCTCTGTTATTTCAAGATCATAACGGGTCTGGAGATTCATCCAAAACTGAGGGGACATGTTGAAAAATTTTCCCAAACGAAGCGCAGTATCAGCGGTAATAGATCTTTTTCCGTGTACGATTTCGTTTATGCGCCTGGGAGGTACGCTCATATCCTTTGCCAACCGGTATTGGCTAATTCCCATGGGCGCTAAGAAGTCTTCGATGAGAATTTCACCAGGATGGATCGGTGGGAGCTTTTTAGTATTCATAAAATTCTCCTAATGATAATCTGTAATTTCAACATCAAACGAGTCACCAGCATGCCATCTAAAACAAATCCGCCATTGATCGTTTATGCGAATACTGAGTTGGCCTTTGCGATCACCTTTTAGCGCCTACAATTGGTTGCCCGGCGGAACTCTCAAATCATTTAATTCTGGCACCGCATCGAGAATTACCAGCTTTTTGCGTGCAATACGCCGGATTTTTTGTGGCAACTTGTTTGAGAATTGCCGGTTAAATATCTTCTCTGTCTCTTTGTCCCTGAAGGATTTTATCATAAATCTGATAATAACGCGCTACGATAATAACGTCAAGCGTTAATCTTTTAAGGGCGCCTCGTCTGAGGGTCAATTTAGAAAAGATATCTAGAACTCGACAAAACTATGGATTCCTCTTTCTGCCTTCATAGTCGAAATAGTGGATAGAGTACCATATCTGGCGTGGTCTCTTTTTGGCCGTCACCTGAAGCAGCAAGATTAGGTCGAGATTCTGTCCTGTTCATGAGCCGCTCAATTCAGTTTGTACTTAACGCCCTGAGACCTTTCAAAAATGTTCAATTTCGGTCTAGGTCAAGGAAGACGAAAATTTCAACTACAGGAATATGCCTGATATTTCGAGGATTGAAATTTGAGTCTGACGCGGAGATCGGCCGAAAGGGGAGGTTTTTCAAAGGACTCACCCGTTGGGGATTTTACCCGCCATTAACTTCTTCCGATCCAACCTGCGGCCGTCCACGATAAACGTGCCGTCGCCCACGGCGTGAACCGTTCGTTTCTCTTTGCGCGAGGGATCATGGTATGCGGCAACCGCATCGAGAACCACGATGTGGTGTCTTTTGATGATCTCCGCGACGCTGCATTCGATATTGGCGAGACATTCCTTTATCAAAGGGGCTTCGACCTTTTTGCCTTTCACGGGAGTCAGCTTGAATTTCTCGAATTTGTCCGTATCCTCACCCGAGCAGGTCCCTATGCCGACGACTTTATCCAGCATGTCCACCGTGGGGATGGAAATCACACATTCCCTGGTCTTACGAAGTGCTGCAAAAGAATAATTCCACTCCCCGGTGGTCATGGCGAATCTCGGCGTAAAATCCAACACCATGGTCCACGATATGGTCATCACGTTGTTCTTCTTCCCGTCATACGTGGTCACGAGTACCACGGGTCCTGATTCCATCAATGTGAAGGCTTTACCGATTTTCAGTCTTTTCATGAGAGCAACTCCCCATATCACTTCTTAACAAAAGGGGCGTCAGACACACCCTGGCACTCGTGCCGCGTTGAGCGTGCTATTCAAAGGTCCTTTCTTAAAATGCCCGTTGATTAAACAGCAGATTCAACCACCTTCTTAGCCGTTTCCTTTGACAGCTCAATAAGATCCTGGCGGTTTTTTGTTTTTAGCGCATCCGTTTCCCTGAGATCGCACCCCCTGATCAGGTGCGTTTCCTGAAAACCGAGAGATTGGAATATCATACGATACTTGGTGCACACTTCAGCAAAAATATCCTCCCCTCGGTTCTGGGCGGTAATGAGCACAAACTTTTTCCCAGGTTTTAAGCGAGTGGTTTCCGGAATTGTTTCGAAGGGTTCTAAATACGAGTAACAACGGTCAACAAAGATTTTAAACTGGGCGGAAATATCAGCAAAATAAATCGGCGTTGCCGCCACCAAAACATCCGCAGTTCTTACAGATTCCAGAACTTTCTCCAGATCGTCCTTGACAACACAATGATCTGTTTTTGTTTTGCAAGCGTCACATGCTTGGCACCCTTTTGTATCCAGTTTATTCAAGAAAAAGGTTTGCACATCTGCTCCCAATGCCTCGGCGGTTTTGTTAAATGTTTTAGCGAGTGTTGCCGTATTTCCATCAGCCCTAGGGCTTCCAAAAAGTGTCACTATTTTCATGCAGATTCCTTTCCATTTAAGAAAATAGGTCACCTTTTAACGGTGACTCCCATCACGGTCCGACCAGTCCGAAAGATTTTATGGCGTTCTTTTTTTATCATGGCTAACGGGCTCTTCGCAGGGCGCGGGTTTTTTGGGCTCCGTTGAAAGAGGGTGGTGGTATTATACTGCTTGGTGGAGAATAATTTGGATATGCTTCGAAATTCGCTCGAAATCTTTGTCTGTAGTAAATATTGAAAACTTATTTCTGTTAGCCATGGCGCAAATTAAAAAATCAGTATTTGAGCCTTGTATACCTTTTGAGCGGCAGCGATTAAAATACTTCGCGGCTGTAACATAATCTTCGGTGATGGCTGGGAGATCGGGAAAGCTTTCAAGATGTTTTTGAAGTTTTTTGAACTGAGATTCACTGCGAATACCAGACAGGATCTCCTGCCGTATGGGGCCTATCATTTGTACGCGATGATCCTGAATCATGCGCCGAAGTTCATGCACTGTGGTATTGGATTCCGGCTTGTCACGTCTTAATGCAAGGGACCATACACTGGTATCAACTATGACCTTCATGAATGGCGTCTCTGCTCTTTATAATCATATTCCGGATCGTATTCCACAGTCCCAAACATCGAGAGAATTTGTTCTTGCTCTAGATTTTGTATATATTCAATTAAAGCCTTTGAGACGGCGGCCTTTTTTGTTTTATGGCCTCCAAGGCTGACAGCCTTTTGAATGAGTTTGTCATCAATTTGTAAATTCGTCGCCATAACGAACACCTCCTTTAAGATCACACATAAAATTACACATTACTTTGTGTGAATTCAAGAGAATTGCGATCCAACTTAAAAATAGTTAAGATTGTCCATGCTTCGCGCCGACAGCCCACCCTTTGGGTGGGTCCCTGATTTCCTTACATTTGGGAGATTCCCTGTCGCGCCGAGGTGGGACTGCAGGGCTCTTCAATTCTTAGTGGCCTGGGCATGATGCATATAAATCAAAATGACAATCAACGGTCTGACCCCCGTCATATATCTTTCAAATCCTTTCAGAGAATCGAAAAATCGCTTATACAATATGGAACGAAACGGCGTGTTCTGAGACGCCGTTATTGCCGTAGCCCAGCACATTCCATTCCGCCTCCATGGGCTGCTCACGGCCTTTGCGATCAAAAGCTCGAGACATGACCGTGAACGATCCTTTGTCGCCGGCCTCCCACACATACTCCCATAGCCGCCACGCATAGGGGGCGGCGGGACCGATCAATTCCGCCTGACGCCAACTCTCGCCGTTGTCCATGGACACTTCCACACGATCGATATCCACTTCTCCACTGTAGGCCGCACCCAATATGACAACTGTACCCGCGGATAGCTCTTCCCCCTCCAGCGGTTGGGTGATGATGGATTTCAACTTGAGCCCGGTCACCACGGTCCCCGACTTTGAATCCTCCCCTTTTTGAAAGACCCGGTAGACATTATCCATAAAGTGTCCTTCATAAGGACGATCCAACACCGAAATTTTGCCGAGCCATTTGACACAGTTGGCGCCGGTCCAACCGAGCGCCAGGGCCCGCATGGGGAATCCGTGCTCAAGGGGCAGAGGCTCTCCGTTCATCTCGTAAGCAAGCAGGGTCGAACCCATGGCCTTTTCGATGGGAATGCTCCGGATGAACTTGATGCCGGCACGACCGGCGGGTTTTTCAAACCCTTCGAAACTGACATGCTTGGCGCTTTTGCGCAACCCCGCTTGGTTAAGAAGATCTCTCAACCAGACACCGCCGTAGACCGCGTTACCGACCCCGCCGATGGTCCAGGGATTTCCCTTGGCTTTTTCCTTCAGAAGTGAGCGGCTATTGCCCGAGCATTCCAGCGTATTGGCTGCCGTGGCTTTGGGCATGCGCAGAATCTGATCCATGTTGAAGCTGGATTCCTTTTCCACCTCTCCTGTGACAACCAGCGACCATTGATCAAGGGAGATCTTTTCCTTCATCATTTGCCCCTGGTTCCGTTTGAAAAAGACGGAATTGGCCGTAATCCAGGAACGGAGAAACCGTGGATGTGTTTCTGCGTTCAAAGGCACCTCGGTCATAATGCGCATATCTTCTTTCATGGCGTGTCTCTCCTTACTTTCCTTGTCCAGCCACGATGTTCCTTGTTTTCCCCGGACAAAGGAACAAGGCCACGTGTCGTATCCGACACCAAATTAATGGTAAGATCCATGGTATGGGTATGGGGTGAAGTATGTATATTTGACAAAATAAGGGACTATTTTAATGTCCTCTCCGGCCAACACCTTTCATGTAGTGAAAGGGATGGGGTCTGCTCGTGACTCAGCCCGTCGATCATCAAAGCGTCCCGAAGAGTCAAGAGCAGACCCCATCATAAGTGGGGTAATTGATAAATGACACGAATCGCAGAGCCTGCTCTGATGCTACGTATCCTCAGACTCTATTTAAACGATAGCTCAGATCGAGATAGTGTTTCACCGCACTAACGATAAAACCGCCTTCCATAACCCGGGATCTGTCTAGCTCTACCGAGAAGTCCATCTCAAGCCGGTCCGGCAAACCGAGCATGACCGTGCCGTAAGGTCCATGCAAGCCGCCGAAATGCCGCAGTGCACCATCCTCTTCGGTGAGCGTTCCCCAAAGCCCCCGCCATTCGAAGGTGTAGGTCATTGAATAATCAGCAAGATCAACGCCCCTCTCAATACACTCCATAAGGACATTGCCGGTACGGGCCATCAATTGCATCAGGTCTTCTCCGTCAAGGGGGGCGCCACTGATACTGAAATCAACAGAGACAAGCAGATCTTCAGTGGATTCTGTTGATTCCTCTTCCTCCCAGTTTTCCCAATCCAGTATCTCGTCGATATCGCTACTTAACGACCTCCGCTCCACTCTTCTGGTCACCGCTATCCTCTGTCCTGTAAATGTGCCGGTAAAAAAGCGATACAGCTCGTTCCATCCACTGAAATCGAGTAAACCTACCGATGTATCCTCCAATTGATTACAGACATCTCGGTCAATAAAGGGAACATCCGGCAGATCCACCGAGTCTCGGGTGAAAGGGCCGCCGCAAAAAACATCATCCGACACTATCCCCGGATAGGCGATAACCTGGACCGTTGGAGTGAGATGGGGCAACAGTGGGATTCCGTTACTGGTATCGGGATGGCGAGGCCAGTATTCGATCAAGCGACAATCGCATGCGAACGGGACCCACCAGGCAACGTCGATCACGTAGCAGCCTAGCCGGTTGTGAGGAAAGAAGTTGGAGGTGGCTATGGTTGTCGCCGTGATTTGCTCCCACTCTGAAGAACTTCCTGACCTTAAATATAGCTCAGAATGATTCACCCAGTCGGCAGGGGGAGCGTCTTCTATGTCTGTTGTTATCAGCAGAGTACATGGCGCGGACACCTGGTCAAAACCGCAATCGAAGGCGAATAACCTAAATTGAATTTCTCGCTCAGGTACGGTGCCCCATCGCCACGTTGTCGTAGTAGTTGCGTTATTATTTCCAGGATCTCCATGGAATCTTA
>JARRPY010000178.1:0-8299 GCA_037382425.1 Deltaproteobacteria bacterium | reverse complement strand
AAAGGAAGGGGACGTTCGGATCCTCATGCTCAACGGGGAGATCATCGGCTCCATGAGGCGAAAGCCTCGAAAGGACGATTTCAGGACGAATATCCATGCGGGAGCCAGGGCCTATAAACATACGCTGACGGACAAGGAACGGCGGATCTGTGGGACCATACGGGAAAAGCTGATCGAGGACGGACTTTACTTTGTGGGGGTGGATGTGATAGGAGATAAGCTCGTCGAAATCAACTGTGTCAGTCCCGGAGGGATTCCGCGCATCAATCGAATGAACAAGGTGAAGCTGGAGGCCCAGGTGATCGATTTCATCGAAGAGAGGGTCTCTATGATGAAGGGAAACACTCGAAGCATGAACAAAACAACCAACAAGAAAGAAAGGGAACATTATGCGCAGGCATCGTGAAAGTCGTGTTCGCGGGAAAATGATTTATGTTCTCGTATCCATCGGTATTCTTCTCGGGTTCTATCTGACGGGTACTTCTGTAATGGCTGCCACTATGATGAAGGTCGGGGTGTTGGAAGAGCCCAAGAGCCTGAATTTTTGGCGCGCAACTGACCGGTGGTCCTGGAAAGTGCTCGGTATGATCTACCAACCCCTTTACGTCAGGGATCCGGCCACACTGGATTTGGTGCCATGGCTGGCGGCGGAAGAACCCCAGTTTGATGCGAAGAACCTCTGCTATACGGTGAAACTCAGGCCCGCCAAATGGTCGGATGGGACGCCCTTTACCTCTGAAGATGTGGCGTTCACCGTACAGATAATCAATGAGTTCAAAGTTCCGCGTTACCGCTCCAAGTGGAGCTTCGTCGAGAAGGTCGAAACGCCGGATCCCCATACGATCAAATTTTTTCTCAAGAACCCGGAAGCCATTTTTGTGCCCAGATCCCTGACCATTCCCATTGCCCAGAAGAAGCAGTGGGCCCCTATTGTTGAACAGGCCAAGAAGACGGAAAAACCCCTTTCCACCCTTCAAAACCATAAAGTCAAGGAGCCCATCGGGTGCGGCCCCTTTAAGCTTGACAAATGGGAGAGCGGTGCATTCCTTTATCTCAAGAAAAATGAGCACTTCTTCGGTTCCGGAAAGGAGATCAATGGCCGACTCTTGGGACCCCATATCGACGGGCTTCTCTTCAAGGTTTTCGGGACCTCCGATGCGGCCATTCTGGCCATGAAAAAGGGGAGTATGGATTATTTCTGGTGGGGGGTTCAGTCCGGATATATGGAAGATCTGAGACAGAATGCCGATATAGAGCTTTTTACCAATGAACGGAGTGCGCTTTACTATATGGGGTTCAATGTCAGAAAGGCCCCGTTCAGTGACGCCAGCCTGAGACGGGCGGCCGCAACATTGATTGATGAGGACTTTATCATTAACCGGATTTTACAGGGATACGGCATTCGGATGTACTCCATTGTTCCGCCCGGGAATACCTACTGGTACTGCCCGGAAGTCCCCCAGTACGGAAAAGGTCTCGACCGTGAAGGGCGCATCAAAAAGGCCTACGAAATTCTCAAGGACGCGGGATATACCTGGGAGGTACCGCCGGTGGACGAATCGGGAAAGGTGGTTCAAGGCGAAAAAATTATGCTTCTCACTCCCCCGGCCGACTATGATCCGCACCGCGCCATGTGCGGCATGATGATGCAGGAGTGGTTGCGCATGCTGGGCATCCCGGCATCTGCCAAGCCCACCGCATTCGGTGCCTTGCTGGAACAGGTCAAGGTGAAACACGATTTTGACTCCTTTATTCTCGGGTATGGGAAACTCTCCCTGGATCCCGATTATCTGCGGACATTTTTCCTCTCCAAGAACGACAAGCGGCGGGGATGGAATATGAGCGGATATCATAATCCGGAGTTTGATCGCATTGCCGATGAATCGGCAGAGACCATGGTGCGCCGGGATCGCAGAAAACTCATATGGGAGATGCAGAAGATCATCATGCGGGATGTGCCCTACATCCCCCTGTACAATCCCAAGCTGGTGGAGGCCGTACGTGGGAAGAAGTTCAAGGGATGGGTGCAGATGCTGGGAGGTGTCGGCAATATCTGGACATTCTGCGAGTTGCAGCCCATGTGAGTCCTTACCTGGATGTTTTTGATGTTGAAGCTTCAATACCCCTGGAAACGGGAGATATTCTCGATGATTTGACAGGATGGTGGATCCGGACATGACCCCCGAGGATGCGGAACAGCTCATCCATCAACTGGGACTGGATAGGCCGCTCGGCGTCCAGTACCTGGTGTACCTCAAAAATTTTGTCACCGGCCATTTCGGTTATTCATTTCACTATGGGGAGCCGGTGGTGGACGTCATATGGGATCGGCTCCCCAACACCATCCTCCTCTTTACCACCTCCATCATTTTATCGGCCTTGGTGGGCGTTTTTCTCGGCAAGATCGCCTCATGGCATAAGGGGGAGAAGACCGACTCCATTATGACCATCGGTGCTCTGGTGACCCACACCCTCTTTCTCCCCTGGCTTGCGTTGATTCTGATCTGGGTCTTCGGATATAAGTTGGGATGGTTCCCCATCAACGGAATGATTTCAGAGGAGGTGTGGTTAAATCCGGATGCCGGGTTGATCACCAAGGGTCTGGATGTGGCCTATCACATGGTGCTCCCCCTGACCACCCTGTTCTTGATCCACTTCGGGGCCTATCTGTTGATCATGAGAAGCAGCATGCTGGAAACGCTGAAAGAGGATTATATCCTGACGGCCCGGGCCAAAGGGCTGGAGGAAAAGGATATCCGGGACCACCATGCGGCCCCTAATGCTGCGCTCCCGGTGGTCACCAGCGTCGGGCTCAGCCTGGCCTTCTCCATCAACGGCGGGGCCTTGACGGAGACGGTCTTTACCTGGCCCGGTATCGGGAGGGAACTCGTCTTCTCGGTGAGCCAAAATGACTACCCCCTGGCCCAGGCATCCTTTTTGCTCATTGCCATCGTGGTATTGATTTCCAACCTGGTTGTGGACGTGCTCTACGCTTATCTCGATCCCAGAATCAGGTATTAGCGCGACCGTAGACGCAAAATTGTCTTTAACCGGCTGCACTTTGATAGCGAGCAGCGTTCGGATGTAACAGACCATTGACCGAAAAAGGAACAGCAGAAGCAGAAATTAAGGGTCTCGAAAGATACCCCTGGGTGACGTCCTTCCTGGAGGGGTGGTCTATTTTCAAACAGAGCCTTCTGGGAAAGATCGGCCTGGTCCTTTTGATCATGTTTGCATTGATGGCGATTTGCAGTTACATCCCGCCCATGATCAACCCCATGTATAATCCCATGACCGGTGTGGACCCGGTGATCACGGCCAGCACCGGGCCGAGCCTGAAACACTGGCTGGGGACCGACTTCATGGGTCGCGACATCCTGAGCCAGCTCCTTGCCGGCGCACGGGTGGCCTTTATGGTGGGGGTTTCGGCCGCGGTCATGAGCATCGTTCTGGGAACGGCCATCGGCATGACGGCCGGCTATATGGGCCGGTTTGCGGACACGCTCCTCATGAGACTGGCGGACATGATTATGGTCATGCCCACCCTCCTCGTGGTATTGATTCTTGCCGCCGTCTTCGGACAATTGAACATCTGGACCATCGTGTTGATCATCGCCCTTTTCAGGTGGCCGGGGGTATCCCGAATTATCCGGGGCCAGACCCTGTCTTTAAAGCAGCGGCCCTTTATCGAAGCGGCCAAAGTGGCCGGGGCCTCACACTTCCGGATCATCTTCAGGCACATCATGCCCAATGTGCTCCCTCTGGCGTTTTTGTTCATGACCTTTCGCGTGACCTCCGCCATTATCATCGAGGCGGCGCTTGCTTTCTTAGGTTTCGGGGATCCCGGAACCGTGAGTTGGGGCATGATGTTGCAGTGGGTGTGGAAGACCGGTCACATGTTTAAGGCCCCTTACTGGCTGCTTCCGCCGGGGATCTGCATCTCTTTGATCACCTTGTCCTTTTATATGCTCGGAAGGGCGATGGACGAGGTGCTGGATCCGAGATTGAGAAAGGAGGATCAGACGGATTAGATGGCCCTCTTGGAAGTGGAAAACCTCTGCATCGATTACCGGACCAAAAACGGCTATCTCAGGGCCGTGGACGGGGTCTCTTTTTCCCTGGATAAAGGTCAGTCCCTGGGCTTTGTCGGAGAGTCCGGATGCGGAAAGACCACCATCGGTATGGGGCTCATGGGGTTGCTTCCCCCCAACGGATTTGTCCGGGAAGGTCGGATTATGTTTGAGGGAGAGGACCTGTTAAAACTGCCCCCCGAAAAGATGCGAACGGTCAGGTGGCGCAAGATTGCCATGATCTTTCAGGCGGCCATGAATGCCCTAAACCCGGTTCAACGGGTGGGGGATCAGGTGGCCGAAGCCATTTTGGTGCACAATCCGGACATGGACAAGGATAAGGCCATGGGGCAGGTCGAGGAACTCTTCGATTTGGTGGGCATTGACGCGGATCGGATGCGCGATTATCCCCACCAATACAGCGGGGGCATGAAGCAGCGGGCCATCATCGCCATGGCCCTGGCGTGCCGACCGGCTATGATTATTGCGGACGAGCCCACCACCGCCCTCGACGTGATTGTCCAGGACCAGATCCTGGCCGAGACCCGGAAACTTCAGAAGGAATTCAATATCGGGATCATATTCATCTCCCACGATATCTCCATTGTGGCCGATATGTGCCATGACATCGGGATCATGTATGCCGGACAATTGGTGGAATACGGACCTCGAGAAGCCGTTTTCGATGACCCGGTTCATCCATATACCCGGGCCCTGTTGTCCTCCTTTCCCACCCTGACCGGACAGAAAGCCGATCTGGTCCCCATCCCCGGAGAAACCCCCGATCTGATTACACCGCCGCTCGGGTGCCGATTCTGCGACCGGTGCCAGGAGCAGATCCCCTCCTGTAAAGACAAGATACCCGAATGGGTGTCCATGGGCCCCCGGCATAAGGCCTTGTGCTGCCGGTGTGAGACGGGTGGATAGCCGATGCAAAACCGCGCCGAGCCGATACTGGAGATCCAGAACGTGAACAAGACCTATCGCAGCAAGGGCAGGCTTTTCGGTGGCCGGGCAAAGGATGTGGTGGCGCTCAAAGACGTATCTTTAAAGATACGGGAAGGAGAAATTTTTGGTCTGGTCGGCGAAAGCGGAAGCGGCAAGACCACGGTGGGCCGACTGATTGTGGGGCTTGAAGAAGTCAATTCCGGAAATATTTTTCTGGACCGGGAGAACGTAACCGGCCTTAAGGGACGTGAACTGAAGGCGTTCAGACGCAAGGTCCAAATGATATTTCAAGACCCCTATCAATCCCTCAACCCCCAGCGTTCGGTCCTAGAAACCGTTTCCGAACCCCTGGTGATCCACAGAATGGGACGATCGGCCGAACGAAAGGAACGGGCCCACAAGGCTTTGAAATCGGTGGGACTCTCCCCGCCGGAGAATTTTTTCTACCGGTACCCGCACCGCCTGAGCGGCGGGCAGCGACAGCGGGTCGCCATCGCCAGGGCCATGGTGCTCAATCCAGCGTTTGTCATCGCCGATGAACCCACGTCCATGCTGGATGCATCCATCTCCGCCCAAATATTCAATATCCTTTTGAAGATGCGGGAATCCTTGGACGTGACCCAGATGTTCATTACCCACAGCCTGGCCGCGGCCCGATACCTTTGTGATCGCATCGCCGTTATCTATCGAGGGAAAGTCATGGAGGTGGGATCCGGAGAGGCGGTCATCCGCAATCCCCGGCACCCCTACACCCAGGCTCTCATCGATGCCCTCCCCAAATTCAGGACCCAGGGCGCTGTCAAACGATACGGCACGCTCCTGGCCGCGGAGCGACGTCTCGATGCGGTCACGGGGTGCCCTTTCTTTCCCAGGTGTGCCCTGGCCGAGGAGGACAGGTGCCACCGGGAGAATCCGGAGTTGAAGCGTCTGGGAGACGGACACTATGTGGCCTGTTTTCTTGTTGAAAGCACGTATTGAAAGGCCCGTTAGCGCACATCCGTTGATCTCCGCAATGCCTGCCGAGGAAGCGGACGACGCCCGCTCCTGACCGTGATGCGCCTTAAAAATCTGTTCGACGCGAAGACGGTTTTTTCCACCTTTAAAGGCACCCTTGTGGGGGTCGGCCTGACCGCCTTCCCCAGAATTGTCCCCGCCTATTTCATCAAGGATTATCGTCTGATCACCTTAAGAAATACCCAAGACCTTCCGCTGATAAGGGAGAAAGTGCCCGTTTTCTGCCTCGAGGAGGAAGTCGCGCCGGACAGGGTCGGCGGTATCGCCCGTTCAGATGCCCTCCTTGCCCAAGAGCCGGTGAAAGCCCACCTGTCATCATTTCCGGAGCCGAGATCTCTATTTGTCTATCAGAGTTACCCGTCCTTGGAGCGGATGGCGACAAGGGAAGGGTGGCGTCTTTTGGCCAATCCTTCCCAACTTCGGCTGAGGGTGGGCCATAGGTCGTTCTTTATGCGGATGGTGAAGCGGTTGGAGCTGCCGGCAATACCGGGTGCCATCCATCCGATTGAGGTGCTCAGCTTAAAGGATTACACGGACTGGGTCGACTCGCTGGGTCCTGAAATGGTGATTCAGCTACCGGACGTGAGACAGGGCGGCGGGAGGGGGACTTTTTTTATCCGTTCAAAAGGCGATTACGACGGGATCATAGAGAAGCTCAGGGCGGGGCACTGGCGGGAGAACACGCTTGAGAGCGTATCCATTCGCAAATTGATCCATGGGGTTTCCGCCAGTATGGCCGTGTGTCTCACGAGATACGGGGTATTGATGTCGGGGCTGCAGCGGCAGCTTGTGGATCTCCCCTATGTCAGGGGAGAATCGGAGGATGGCATCTTCTGCGGGCACTCCTGGGGGGAGGATCCCTGGAACAGAGCCACACGGCTGAGCGCGGCGAATCAGGCCCGGCGCATCGGGTCATACCTGTGGGACATGGGGGTGAAGGGGATTATAGGGATCGACTTTATTGTCGATGAAAGAGACCAGACGCCCTATCCGGTCGAGATCAATCCCCGGTTGACCGGGGCCTTTCCCATGATGTCCCTCCTTCATCTGAAAGACGGACGACTTCCCATGGAAGTCTTCCACATGCTGGAGTTATTGGATATGCCGTATTCCATGGATGTCGGTGAATTGAACGAACAGTATGCCCTGCCGCTCAAGGGGAGCCACCTGTTGATTTTCCAACTGTCCGGGGAAAAGAAAATCACCGGGTGGGGAGTAAAACCGGGGTTATATGAGCTGGATCGTGACCCCCATGCACCGGAGTTTGTGCGGCCCGCGTCTTCTTATGAGGATTTTCAAAATGAAAGACAGTTTATTGTGATTGATGGGCCACCCCACGCAAGCGATACCGACAGGGTCTTTAAGGATTCGCTTTTCCGGTTATGCCATCTGCTCTTCCCTTATTCGGTAATAGACCCGAAAGGGGACCTCTTGCCTCACGCCCATGTTGCCGCCCAATGGGTTCACAGACGGCTGACCAGGGAGAAGAGACGATGAAGTGGCCGTTTGTCATTTCAGTCCCGCACTGCTCTGCTCGGGTTCCTGAATTCATCCGTCCGGCCCTGGCACTGTCCGATCCCGAGATCGTCGAATCCATCGATACGGGAACAGCGGAAATTTTCGGCGCTTTACCGGCGCAGCACGTGGTGTGCGCCCAATGGACCCGGCTGGTGGCGGACCTGAACCGAGGCCCCGGGGAACGGGGCAGAAACGGGGTCATTCCGGAAAAGGATTACTCGGGTAGACGGGTCTATGCGGAGCTCCCCCCCTTGGACGGGGCGCGGTTTCAGAACCGGTTGCGCGAGTATTACTGGCCCTATCACGACCGGCTGGAAAGAATGGTGAATCAGGGGGAAATCAGAGGGTTGTTTGATTGCCACTCTCTGAATGCGGTGGCCCCGGTGGAGGCCCCGGACGCGGGAAAAAGGAGAAAAGACATCGTCCTGGGAAACAATGGGGGTGCCCATGGAGAAGCGGCTCCCGGTCTTTGGAGGACCACCTGCCCTTCAGAAGGTGTTGAGATCATCAAACAGGTATTGGTGGCGGAGGGATTCTCCGTGGACATTAATTTTCCCTATGCCGGCGGATTTATTACCCGACATTATGGGACCCGGCTGATGGCAAGGGATCAGTTTGCCGTGCAAATAGAAATCAATCAGGCGCTGTTTATGGATGAAGAACACAATAAGATGGTACCCGATAGGATAAAATGGGTTAGGAAAAAGATGGCGAGGTGCATGGAAGCGATTGCCGGAATACGCTTTTTT
>JARRPY010000177.1:0-6237 GCA_037382425.1 Deltaproteobacteria bacterium | reverse complement strand
CAGGTGCCCCCGAGAGTGAAACAACGCTGCAATCAATACGCCTACTGCACACGCTGCCGAAAGGTTTACTGGCAGGGAACGCACCATATGCATATGAAAGCCGTTCTCGAGGAAATTCTCCATTCAACCCCCCTCCCCTTTTCGTCTTGAGATCTCATTGAAATATTGCTAATGTCCTCTCCTCTATTATGATAACCCATCGACCCATCATCGGAATAACCATGGGGGATCCCGCGGGCGTGGGACCCGAAATCATCGTCGCAGCCCTGGCGGATGAGACGGTTTACCGAAACTGCCGCCCCCTGGTCCTCGGTGATCCAGGCATACTCGAACATGCCGTAGCCATGGCCCCTCTCAGGGATGCCCGGGAAATGTCGTTGAACGTCATCGAACACCCTTTCGGGGTCTCCGGACGGCCGAACACGATGGACCTCATGCCCATATCCGGACTCAAGCCGGGTTCGGTCCGCCCGGGCCGGCCCACTCCGAATGGGGGCAAGGCCATGGTGGATGCTGTTTTCAAGGCCGTATCTCTCGCCCAGGAAGGGGCCATTGCGGCCATGGTGACCTGCCCCATCAGCAAAACATTGATGCATCGGGCCGGGTGTCGTTTTGACGGGCACACCGAACTCCTTGCCCATCTGACCGGCGCAACCGACTATGTGATGATGCTGGCCGGCGAACGGCTGCGGGTGGCCC
This sequence comes from Deltaproteobacteria bacterium, assembly GCA_037382425.1. Taxonomy (GTDB): domain Bacteria; phylum Desulfobacterota; class DSM-4660; order Desulfatiglandales; family Desulfatiglandaceae; genus JAIPDZ01. Next base: position 5,538 of record JARRPY010000177.1, on the reverse strand, counting down.
TGGTGACCATCCATTGCGCCCTCGCAGATGTCCCCCGTATCCTAAACAGCGATCGGGTGAAACGGACCATCATGGTGACGGAGGCGGCCCTCAGGTGTGATTTTGGGCTAGAGGCGCCGAGACTGGCCGTGGCGGCCCTGAACCCCCACGCAGGAGAATCCGGGTGTTTTGGCTCCGAAGAAACGACCATCATTGCCCCAGCCGTTGAGGCCGCCCGAAAAACGGGTGCCCGTGTGGACGGCCCCCTCCCCGCCGATACCCTATTTTATAAGGCCGCTTCGGGACAATACGACGCGGTGATCGCCATGTATCACGATCAGGGGCTTATTCCCCTCAAACTCCTGCACTTTTCCGATGGCGTCAATATCACCTTGGGACTCCCCATCATACGGACATCCGTGGACCATGGGACAGCCTATGATATTGCCGGTCAGGGGGTGGCGGATCCGTCAAGTCTGAAAAACGCCATCAAGATGGCAAGCAAACTGGCGGAAAACAGGAGAAAGAACACGCCCCAGGGCGTATCGAATTAGCGGACATATGGCCACCGATACCATCAAAATAACAGGCGCCCGGCAGCATAACCTCAAAAATATCTCCCTCAGCATCCCCCGAAACCGTTTCGTGGTAATCACGGGCCTGTCCGGCTCCGGTAAATCTTCCCTTGCCTTCGACACCATCTATGCGGAGGGTCAGCGCCGTTATGTGGAATCCCTTTCCGCCTATGCGCGTCAGTTTCTCGAGCAAATGGACAAGCCCGATGTGGACTCCATCGAAGGGCTCTCCCCGGCCATATCCATTGAACAGCGGACCTCCAGCCGGAACCCTCGATCCACCGTCGGAACGGTCACGGAACTGTACGATTATCTGCGCATTCTCTTCGCCCGGGTCGGCCGACCTCATTGCCCTGAATGTGATCTCGAAATCAGCTCTCAGACCCCCCAGCAGATCATTGACCAGATCATGGCGCTCGAAACGGGAAGTAAAATTCAAATCCTGGCCCCATTGGTCCAGGGAAGAAAAGGGGAACACATCCAACTCCTCAAAAGACTTCGAAAGGATGGATTTACCCGGGTCAACATCGACGGGGACATCCGGCTTCTGGATGACGATATCCCGCTTGAGAAGAACAAGAAGCACGACATCAGCGTGGTCGTCGACCGCCTGGTGATCAAACCGGACATCTTACGGCGCCTCACCGATTCCATGGAACTGACCCTCTCTCTTTCCGACGGCAAGGCGGTCGTGGATGTGATCGGATCGGGCGAATTGTTTTTCAATCAGAATGCGGCCTGTCCCACCTGTGGACGCAGCATACCCGAACTCACCCCGCAGATGTTCTCATTCAACAACCCACAGGGGGCCTGCGAGGCATGCAGCGGCCTGGGGACCAAACGTCACTTTGACCCGGAGCTCATCGTTCCGGACCCGGACCTCTCCTTACGGGAAGGCGCCATCGCTCCCTGGGCCAACCGCCATTCGGTCTATTTTTTCCAGATTCTGGAATCCCTGTGCCGGCATTACGACATCGACATGCACACGCCGTTCAAGGCGTTGCCGGGCCCGATTCAGGACGTGTTCCTGTACGGGTCCGGGGATACACAGATCGATTTTTATTTCGAACGGGATGATCGGAGGTATTCCTATCGCCGGCCATTTGAAGGGGTGATCCCCAGTCTCGAACGACGCTATCACGAGACCGGCTCTCATCACGTGCGCTACGATATTGAAAACTACATGAGCGTCCGGCTCTGTCCCTCATGTAACGGGGGGCGTCTCAAACCGGTCGGTCTGGCCGTGCGCGTAGGGGGAAAACGGATCCATGAGATCACCGCCCTCTCCAACGAAAGGGCCTATGGGTTTTTCAATGGATTGAAACTGTCTTCAAAGGAAAAGGAGATTGCCCGCCGGGTCCTGAAAGAGATTCGGGAGCGACTCGGCTTTCTAAGGAGTGTCGGGCTCAATTACCTGAGCATGGATCGCGCCTCGGGGACCCTTTCCGGCGGAGAGGATCAGCGAATCAGACTCGCCACCCAGATTAGTTCCGGGCTGGCCGGGGTCCTCTATGTGCTGGACGAACCGAGCATCGGCCTCCATCAGCGGGACAACCGAAGACTGCTTCGAAACCTCAAGCGATTGAAAACCTTAGGCAATACCGTACTGGTGGTGGAACATGATGCCGAAACCATTCTCGCCGCCGACCATGTCCTGGACATGGGCCCGGGGGCCGGCATGAAAGGCGGCGAGATCGTGTTTCAGGGTCCCCCGAAGGAATTGCTTTCCCGGTCGGACTCCCTCACCGGGGCCTACCTCAGCGGTGAGAGGCGCATTCCCATCCCCGCAGAAAGACGCGAGGGAAACGGCCATGCCATCACCATTAACGGCGCCGAAGAGAACAACCTAAAAGCCATTCGAGTGAACATACCGCTGGGCACCTTCACCTGTGTGACAGGGGTATCCGGTTCGGGAAAGAGCAGCCTGATCAACGGCATCCTGTATCCGGCACTCAGTCAGAAACTCTACCGATCCAAGACCCGGGTGGGTCGCGTGGCGTCGGTCAAAGGGATTCATCATCTCGACAAGGTCATCAACATCGATCAGAGTCCCATCGGCCGAACACCCCGCTCTAATCCGGCCACTTACACCGGGTCGTTCACACAGATCCGCGAGCTGTTCGCCATGCTGCCCGAGTCGAGGGCCAGAGGCTATAAACCGGGGCGATTCAGCTTTAACGTAAAGGGCGGCAGGTGCGAGGCCTGCAGGGGAGACGGCATCATCAAAATCGAAATGCATTTCCTCCCGGATGTGTATGTCACCTGTGAGGCTTGCAAGGGGCTTCGATACAACCGGGACACCTTGGAAATCAGATATCGGGGATATAACATCGCCGATATTTTAAACATGACCGTCAACCAGGCCCATGGATTCTTTGAAAATATACCGGCCATTCGAAACCGGCTGAAGACCCTCCTGGACGTGGGACTGGGATACATCAAACTGGGGCAGCAGGCCACAACGCTTTCAGGCGGAGAGGCTCAGCGGATCAAGCTGTCGAGAGAACTGAGCAAGCGAAATACCGGGAGGACCCTCTACCTCCTGGATGAGCCCACCACCGGGCTTCACTTTGCGGATATCCACAAGTTGATGGAGGTCCTCAATCACCTGGTGGCGCTCAAAAATACGGTGGTGGTGATCGAGCACAACCTGGATGTCATCAAGGTGGCCGACCATATTATCGACCTGGGTCCGGAAGGCGGGGAGAAGGGGGGGTATGTGGTGGCGGAAGGCACACCCGAGGAAGTAGCGGCAGTCCCCGAGTCCTACACGGGTCAATTTCTCAAGAAAATCTTACGTCCCTGATTCGTAAAGCCTGTGGAGGTGATAGGCGAGGTTTTCGAGTTTTACCGTAAAATCCACGTTTTCGATCTTGACCTCGGCGGTGGACCTCACCTGAATGGGAGAAAAATTGAGTATACCCCCCACTCCTGCGTCCACAAGAAGCCGGCAGACCCGCTGGGCCACCTGAGGGGGCGTGGCGATGACCCCTATTTCAATGCGCTTTTCCTGACATACTTCTTTGATCCGGCTGTTGGGTTCTATGACCAGACCGCAAGAGAGCTTCTGGCCCTGTTTTTCGGGATCCGAATCAAAGGCTGCCTCGAAGATATATCCCCGCTTCTTGAAATTCTCATTTTCGATGAGACTGGTCCCCAGATTCCCCACACCGACGATACAAAGCGGCATCCGCCGGTCTGTGGACAGAATGTGTTTAATTTCATGAAGCAACTCTCGAACATTGTATCCCACGCCGCGGACACCAAACTCTCCGAAATAGGCCAGGTCCTTCCTCACCTGAGCCGGCTGAACACCGCACAAATCAGCCAGTCCCTCAGAGGAAATAACCGGGGGCCCACTTTCCAGCAGTTCCTCAAGGGGTCTGGAATAAAACGCCAGTCGCTTGATGGTGGGTGCTGGTATTTTGACGGCCTTGCTCATGGGTTATGGGGTGAGGGTTTCAAAAAGGGATTGTGAATTTTGGCACATGGAAAATGAAAACAAAAGAGGGCCCTTCACAGAGGCCCTCTTTTGTAAAAAAGGGTTTAACCGCCTAATGATTTTAAAATCAACTCATGCATTCCGCCCAGGTCCGGAATCTTGAATACCAGAATAAAGCAGATCACCAGGGCATAAATACAGAGGGATTCGATCAGGGCCAGACCAATAATCATGGTGGTCATGATCTTTCCACCGGCTTCCGGATTCCTGGCGGTTCCCTGTAGGGCGCCGTTGATGGCATTACCCATACCGATACCGGTACCGAGAGCAGCCATACCGATGCCCGCACCACAGGCGATGGCGATTCCGAAAAACACCCATAAACCGGCCGCCTTGACCACGGCGTCATCGGCGCCAAACGCCATACCGCCCATCCCCAGAACCAGAACTGCAGTGATTGCTCCGATTAGAGATTTCTTAGACATATGGACCTCCTTTCCGCTAATTTTATGGCCTTCTTCCAAAAACATATAACGCTTTTCAAAGCGGATTCAGCTGATAGAACGCCTTAATGGGCGTGCTCCATGGCACCCACGAAATACATGATGGCCAGCAGCATAAAAACCAGTGCCTGGATAAAACACACCAAAATGCCCAAAAACATGATCGGCAGAGGCGCCAGATAGAGCCCGGCCAGACCGAACAGAATGGCGAGGACCATCTCCTTCCCGAAAATATTCCCGAAGAGCCGCACACTCAGAGACATGATTCGCGCGAGATGCCCGATCAACTCTATGGGAAACATGAGCGGAACCAGCCACCATACCGGTCCCAGGAAATGCTTAATGTACTTGGGTCCGTGGAATTTGATGCCGATCACATGGGTATAGATGAAGGTGCACAGGGCCAACGCCAAGGTGGTGTTGAGATTGGCCGTGGGTGAAAAAAATCCGGGGATGAGCCCGATCAGATTGGCGACCAGAATGAACAGGAAAATGGTGGCGATAAACGGGAAAAAGAACCGACCCTCGGGACCGGTAATATCGACCATGAAATTCTCCATGCCATCGATCACCACCTCAAAGAAATTCTGTCCCTTTTCCGGTACCAGTTTCACCCTTCTGACCAGAAAAAAAGCACTCCCGATGAGGATAAGCATGACCAGCCAGGTATAGGTGATATGGGAGTAATTACTCGCGTGTTCCACCCCCAAAGCGGACAGCAATGCGTCGATAAAGAAAATAGGATGCTCCATATGCTAAATTGCCTCCCTCGATGTTGTTCTCCACAGGGAACGGATCCCGACATTCACGATGCTGATGACCACTGTGGACAGGCCGATGGCCAGGCCCAGAGGATCCACCAGACGCTTGGTGATCACTATATAGATGATCAAACCCATAATGGCAAGCCTAAAATAGTATTTTCCGATCAACGCCATCTTTTTTGCCTTCATGATGCCTAGATCCGAAAAGGCCCCCCGAATGGTATGTTGAAGCACACCAAAATTGGCAATGATGGTAAGCCCTCCCAGGATGACGC
>JARRPY010000176.1:0-7808 GCA_037382425.1 Deltaproteobacteria bacterium | reverse complement strand
TTTTCAGTTCCTGATTTGAAACCGATTGTGGTCATTTCCTCACCACCCGAGGGAGCAATCTATAAGTCAAATGAGAAAATAACTCTGGAGGCTATTGGTTTTGATCCTGAAGATCAGTCTGTTGATGGGGCATCTTTTCAGTGGAAATCGGACATACAGGGTGAACTGGGGAGTGGGAAAAAATTACTGGTGTCATCACTGAAGACTGGTCAACATATCATTTCGGTCCGGATAAGGGATACGTCTGGACAGCTGGCAGAAGCAAATGTATCGATAACAGTCAATACTGCCCCTGCTCACAAGAGCCAAAATAAACCCAAAGTAACCCTTCTTTGTAGTACCATGGATCCTACCGAGGGCAAGCCCATGAAATTCGTGGCAACAGCGTCTGATCAAGACGCTCAAGATAAACTGACCTACCTGTGGTATCTGGATGGGCAGCCGGTAGATTGGACGGGACTCTCTCCGAAGTGGAGGGATCCCAAACCAGGGGCCCACAATGTTGCTATTATGGTATCTCACGGAAAAGAGAAGGTGAAAAAAGTCGTTGCCTTTACAGTTGCGGCGTCAGCCCCACTACCTCCACCATCCGCCAGTTCCATCATCAATCAGATTTTGTTGTCGGACAGTATTCCGCCTTCACCCTGGAACCAGAAAAACGTATTCGCTCCGGGGGATGCCATATATGTTTGGGTTGAGAGCAAAAGTCTGAACAGCCCGCACACATTGGAAATTGTATGGAGTAACCCATCCGGAACGGAATTAAAGCGGGAGCAATTTGACCTGCGAGGGTGGGGCGCAAGCGAAATCCACTGGTCCGAATTTAAGACCTCGGCGGGCACCATGAACGGTCGATGGCGGATCCATCTTTTCATAGATGGGAAGGTTGGAAATTCTCTGTCCTTTGTCCTACAGCCCTAATAAAGTGGAACGAGCGTATTCACTATCCCGCCGAGGCTGGAGACTAGCGTTTTTCATTCTTGGGAAATGCTGTTTGGGATGTCTTTTCAGGATTTGTTCAGTGTGAGGGTCACACAAAATCCGCGCGGCTTCAGATTTTGAGCCTGAACAGTCCCTCTGCACGCCTGTATGCACGTCTTTACAATGGCCAATCCCAGGCCCACGCCACCACTCTTTCTGTCGCGGCCGGCCTGGGGCCGGTAAAAGGGTTCAAACAATCGCTCAAGTGAAGCTTCCGGCACCCCGGGACCCTGGTCCTTGACCTCACGATCCGATTCCCGGTTCTTTTCGCCGTGATCTCGATGGGACCCTGATCCCCGGCATACCGGACGGCGTTTCTCAGGATATTGGAGAGCGCGCGGCGCAACCGCTCTTCCGCGACCCATACCGATACATCTTTGTCCATAAGGGCCTTGATTTCAACGGCCTGGGATCCCTCCCGCTCAATGACCTCCCGGACGATATAGACCTCAATTTAAAAATCCAGTTGAAACCCAAAAATGACCATGGCCTATCCCGATTTCCGGTGTGCTCGCGCGCGCCTATGTATCACAAGTATTGATAATGAAAGTGGGATGCCTGCCAGTGGTTGTCTTAGATTCATTTTTTCCATTTTCAAGAGAACAGACTTCAACAAGGCTTTTGCAGCCTATGTCCAAAATGACAATATCGGAATCTTCCAAAGTGACTTCCTGGATTGGTACGGGCATTACAAAGTGAACGGATTCTGAATTATCCGTGCTGTCTCCCTGCCGAACATCGGTTTTCTTCCAGCACCTGGGTTAGGGCGGCAGGAATGTGAGTCACGATATCGATCACCTGGGTGGCGGGGGTGGGCCGTGCCGCAAACCCGGCCAACCGGTTGACCCGTGCGGCCGAAATGGCGGCCTCCCGCACTTCCAAGCCGGAGGCGATCAGGGCAGCGACAATCCCGGTCACGGTATCGCCGGTCCCGCCGATGGCTTCCATGGCTTCGGTTACCGGCGTATCGATGGTGGCATGAATGCCGTCTCGACCCACCACATAATCCGGTTGGCCCTTAACCAACAGGCAGGCTGCGGCGTTTTGGTGGGCATAGGCCCGCTCAATGAGTCGGGGAACCTTTATGTCCTCATGGAGAATAAATCCCCGTGTGTAAAAAGGATGGGGGGCTTCTTCATCGGCCAAGAACGCCAGTTCGCCAACATCGGGGGTAAAGAGGGCATATTCGCATGAAAACCCGCTCATCTTGGCCGCATACATGAATCCGGCATCCGCCATCAACAGAGGCGGTTTAGCCATGTCCTGCACGGCAAAGAGGACCCGATTGTGCCAATCCACGTCCGGCTGGAGGTAATGAAACGCCACTGCCTCCACACCCCATCGACCCACTTCCTGAGCCAAATATTCGTACAGACGGCGGCTCCCCTCACCCAAGCCCGTGTCCCCCACCAGACACCCCATGGGTGCGGGTTGCCCCAATGCCTCGCACACTTTCACCGTAGCGGCCAGCAGGGCCGGGGTTCCGCGATTGACCGACGCATGTCGTCCCTTAATGGAGACGGTTCCATCGGCCAGAACCACCTCACCTGTGATCAAGGGGAAATCCGGTTCGGGGACCGTACCCACCACCGCTAACATCTTCGCATCATCTCCTCGTAGGCCAGTTGAAGGGCGTAGCCGCAGAGGGTATGCCCGATATCCCTTGGGGTGGGGGCTTCATCCAGCAATTTGCCCACCATTTCCTGCGCCAGATAGGGGACATCCGGGCACCCCCCTCCGGAGATATTTACCACGGCGTGGGTTTTTTTATCGACGGTCAATTTCATGTTGGCGGCCCGAACCATGAGATACCGGCCAAAATCTTTGGTCTGGAAAATATCCACCGGCTGAAGGAGGGGGCTGTCGACCGGCACCACCTGAAGCGGCTCGATGCCCGCGCCCTCCAGGCTTCTCAGGATATTGAGCTCCTCTATGAGCGGAAACTCCACAACCAGATCACACCCGGTCCGTATTTCAGGCGGGGGGCCCATGACGCGGATCTTCCAGCCCGCATCTTTGAGTACCCGCTCGGCCCGGATCACCTCGCTGGTGTTTTCAAAAACCAGGATGCCCCGGCCCCGGCGATCCCGTTTTTGTCGTTCTTTTGCCGTTTTCTCTTTTTTGAAGACCTTTAAGAACGACACGATCAATCCTTGGCGATGATGACACGGTAGCCCTCGCCTTCCTCCCGGACCGCTTTGACCTTCCATCCCTTGCTCTCAGCGGCGCGACTCACGTTTTCTTTGGAGGTGTCCGTATCCACCCGGATCTCAATCTCTCCTTGGGAAACCCGCTTGATTTCATCCATGGTCATTAGGACCGGTTGCGGGCAACTGAGTCCCCGCGCGTCGACTGTGCTGCTCATTTTAGATCTCCTCTTCCTACTTCCGTCTCATGGTGAATCCGATGAACAGGCAAACCAAAAGCCCGATGATGGTGGCGGCGATGCCGTGCGGCCCTACCCCTTTGGGTGAACTGGCCAGGCCGAAATTGTGTGCGAATCCCGCACCCACGATCATACCGAACACAAATACCGCGGCATCACCATCCCCTTCTCCGGCCAAGAAGAGCTGGCGGCCCGGACAACCACCGGCCAGGGCAAAGGCCAATCCGGCCAAGACCATCCCCAGGAAATTCCAGACCTCCATGGTATGGGCCACCGGCTGATGGACAAATCCGGGATGGAATTGCTTCAAAATGAGGTTGGTGATAAAGGCCACCACGGCCAGGGTCACCAGGCCTGTGAACAAATGGGCTTGGCGAAACAGAATCAAATCCCTGAATGCGCCCATGGTACAAAACCGACTCCGCTGGGCCACAAATCCAACGGCAAGTCCCACCAAGAGGGATATAATGAGGGGCGCATGCATAGCTCCGGGTCCTTTCAGGCTGTAGAAGAGGACCCCATTTTTGGGTTGCCCCTGCACCTGGGGGTAGATGAGCATGAGGACGAAAAAGCCCAGCATGGTCAGGGGAAGTAGCCATCCTACCGAGCTGTGGGTCTTTTCACTTCGACCCAGGTTATATCCGTTTTTAAGAAAGAGGGTGCCGATCCAAATGCCGACGATCAATCCGGCGATTCCGAACAGGGCGTTTCCATCACCGCCGGCCAGTCGCAGCAGGGCCCGCCAAGGGCATCCCAAAAAGACCAGGGCGCCGATCATGGCAAATGCACCGAGGATAAACCGGACAATGGGGGCGGAACCCGCCCTGGATCGATACTCCTTGAAGAGATAGGCTGCGATTAGTGACCCCAGTACAAACCCGATGATTTCAGGCCGCATATACTGCACCACCGAGGCCCGATGCAGCCCAACGGCACCGGCGATGTCCCGCTCGAAGCAGGCCACACAGATACCCATGTTTCCGGGATTGCCCCATTTTTGCAACAAGGGTGCGAAGACCCCGATGAAGGCACCCACTCCTACGATTCCCCACTTGCTTGCGAATAGATTTTTGACTCCGCTCATATGAAACCTCCCAATTTCTATTTCAAGACGCAAGAGAAGCGAAAAGGATTATCTCTCGCCCTCCCGAGCCTGGCCGCGCCGAGCTTATATAGGCTTATTCGATATGTCAAACTGGAAGTTTCGATTGAACTGTGAGGATAGATCGGGGAATCCGATAGGAATATGGGTCTTTCTTTCCATCACATGACTAAATTTGGCTGGGACGGATAGAATCAAGATACTCAAATTAACCTGCCATGCCCCGACCCAGTTGAGACGTGTAGTGGCGTCAACATGTGGTTCATATTGCCGATCATGGATAGGTTATGTATTAGTGATGCTTTGGCTTCAACTGGAATTTGTAAATGTTTCTGATAGTAAGAAACCGAACAAATTGTGCTGAAGCAGGGTAACACTTTCTTCTGACGAAGAGGAGGGGTGCTATGGGAAGAAAGCGGTTCAGCCAGACGCAGAAGTTATCGGTTTTAAAGAGTGGCAATAAATTAGGGATCAAGGAAGCGGCGCGTGTGGCGAAGGTGCATTATACCACAGTGTATGAATGGAAGCATCAGTTGGAAGCCTTGGGTGAAGAAGGTTTTCTGGTCTATAAAGCTTCCTACCCTGGTCGTGGGGTTAAGGAGATTTCAACTTCACAAGAGAAGGCGGTGATATCGACCTGGGAGCGGTATCCTGGCTTTGGTCCGGGTCAGGTGAGGAATCAACTTCGGCGGCAGGGGGTGACGATATCCATAGGCACTGTCCGCAAAATCATGGAGGCTGAGGGGTACAAGGACCGTCGGAAAAAGGGAGATGAAAAGAAGGATTGGTCACGATTTGAAGCTGGCAGGCCCCTTGAGCTGGCCCAGATGGACATCCTGGAGTTTTTCATTAACAAGCTCAAGGTGTACCTGCTGATTCTCTTGGACGATTTTTCGAGGTTTATTCTGGGTTGGCGCCTTTTGACCGAGACATCCATTGATGCGGTTATTGGGTTGGTTGAAGAATCCATTGATCGATACGGGAAGATGGAGGAGCTCTTAACGGACCGGGGATTTGTGTTTTACTCATGGAAAGGGGCGAACCGGTTTGAGAAATACCTGGAGGTAGAGAAGATTGATCATATCCATGCCAGTGCCCACCATCCGCAAACATTGGGAAAGGTGGAGGCATTGAATGGGCATCTGAAAAGGGAGCTGATTAACCGGCAGCATTTTTCGGGGATTGAGGAGGCCTCCAACGCCCTGTCCCAATGGGTGTTTCACTACAATTATGAGCGGACCCACCAGGGGTTGGGTGGACTTCTGGTTCCCTCGGAGAGGTTCCACGGAATGGCGGACCAAGTCCTTTTCGCTTTGGATAAAGGGATCGACCCGGGGACATTTCATCGTTATACTGCTTGTGATATTGAACGAAGCATCATCAACTTGGCGGTAGGTCCGGAAGGTGCAACGCTTTATGTTCTGGGCCACCCCTTAAAGCTGAAGTAGGAGGGGCTGATGGCAGATCATTTAGAGCGAGATGAAGTGGCCCTTCTCATTAAGGCCCGACAGCTGTTGAAGGCCAAAGGGCTGTCAAAGGATGCGGACGTAAAGAGCATTTGTGAGAGTGCCGGAGTTTCACGTAAGACAGGCTATCAATGGGCCAAAGATCTCCAAATAAATGGTGGGGACCCTGGACCGGAAGAAGAACTGGCTCGACTCAAGGCAGAGCATAAGGAACTGAAGAAGCGGTTTGCCCGGGTGGATTTTGAGAACGAGGGCCGTAAGCTTGCATGGGAAATCCAATACAGAATCGCAAAAAGAAAAAGTGGTAAGTTTTTTCAGGGACAAGGGGTCCCCGATGCGTGAGGTGGCGTGGGTTCTGAATGTGTCCCTGAGTGTCCTGAGCCAGTGGAATCAGGGTTTTGATGAACATATGAAGCCTTACCGTATTCCGGAGAATCGGGGGAAGGCATCCAAGGTCAGGGTGGAGCAGGTCAAAGCGATTGTGAAAGCGGCTGAGGAATTGAGAGCCAATGGAAAAAGGCTGAGGCTTAAAGGCTTTACCACAAATCTCGAACAACGGCACAACATTGCTCTAAGTCGCAAAACAGTGAAGGAAGTGCTTATTGCCAACAATCTGTATCAAGCGAGAACAAAAAGGAGACGGCCTCGATTTTATCAGAGTCTTCGAAAGGCGATCCCCAACGGTCTTTTAAGCCTGGACGGCAGTGAAATGGTCATTTTCCTTGATAAAGAGGCCTATAGGTTCAACGTGGAGCTGAGTGTTGACGTAGGTACGTTTCATCATACGGCTTTTAGTGTGGGGGATTCAGAAACCTCAGATGAGATTATCACCGTGCTGGAATCCCACTGCAAAAACTGGGGAAAGCCTTTAGGCATTCTTTGTGATTCAGGAAGTGCCAATCTGAGTGAGAAGACCCGAGCCTATCTAAAAGCCCATGAGATAGATTTGATCTCGGTAGGTCCTGCAAACCCCAAGGCGAATGGTACGGATGAGGGAGCGTTCAGCCAAATGAAAGATGCATTGGGTCCGATTCACCTCGATTTTTCTTCACCAAGAGCCCTTGCCAGGAGCGTTTTGGAGAAGTTGATCTCGGTGTATATGATCATGCGAAATCGTATCCCTGTGAAGAGAAAGGGTATGACCCCGGATCAATGTATGACCATTTCCGTTTCCGAGTCACAACGAGATGATGAACGTCAACGTCTCAGGGAGCACATTTCAGCCAAGGCCAGATCCGAAGATGGGCAGGTAAAGGTGGATAGGTTGCATGGGCTTGTCCGCTACCTCCGCATCAGAGTAGAACCAGAAGTAATGAAACGTGCTGAACGAACCATCACAGCCTATGAAAAAGAAGCGATCATCGCTGCCGAAGAGGCTTTCGTCAAGGCAGTGAATAGAAAGGCTGAGAGGAAGACTTTGCCTTACTTTTTTGGCATTCTCAGACGCATTCAGCAGGAAAGGGATGATGAAGTCTATAAACGATACTGCTACCAGAGGTACAACGAGCAGGTCATGTTGAACTTAGAACGTCAACAGCAGGAAGAGCCTCAAGGTCCTTCTATGGATAATATCCTCAGCATGCTGGTCCAAGCTGTACGGGCATCTACTCAGTTTGTCAAAGATCTGGCCATCAGGAAGGCCCGGGAATGGACACTCGAACTAATGGCATCTTACCGTTACCCAGGGGCACTGAAGAAACAGTTTTCAGACGCCTTGGGGAATTTTAAGGATCTAAGTCTTGAGCAAAAAACCAGGATTTGGGAACTCATCGAACAGTTCCTGAGTCCCAAAACCACAACGGAAAGTGTTACCCAGTTTACATGATTTTGTTCGGATTTTTATTGCAGCATTACACTTACGTTGAAAGCCAAA
>JARRPY010000175.1:0-6282 GCA_037382425.1 Deltaproteobacteria bacterium | reverse complement strand
TGGGTGGCACACATCGGCTATGAGGCCCAGCTGATAAAAGATAACCGCCTCCTGGCCAACCAGATCATCAATGCAGAGGGCCAACGAATGAAAATCATCGGACGAGGCCAGGCAGATACCCTCATGGGAGAGATCTTCTCCGATGCCGTCAATGCACTGGATCTGGCGAGACTGTTTTCGCAGGCCCAGGCACTGGGGCACTAGCCAGGCACAGACCCCATCGGCCGACCCACATGGAAAAACGACAAACGGTCTACGCGGTCAGTCTCGGATGCTCCAAGAACCGAGTGGACACCGAATTGATGCTTGGCCGTCTCCGGGCCGAAGGGATTTCGGTGACCGCCTCACCCCAGGGAGCGGACTTCGCCCTCATCAATACGTGCGGTTTTCTGGAAACGGCAGTTGAAGAAGCCATAGATACCATCCTGGAAACAGCCCAACTCAAGCGTACGGGATCCCTGAAACGGCTCGTGGTGGCCGGCTGCTTTGTCCAACGCTACGGCTACAAGCTGCTAAAGGAAATCCCCGAGGTGGACGGGTGGATCGGTACCGGCGAGGTCCACCGGGTGGCCGAAGTCATGTGCGAGAATACGACCCGCACCGCAACCCCGTTTTTGATCAACAGGCCCGTTCATCTTCCCGATCACACCGCTCCCAGGGTGCAAACCACCCCCTTTTACACCGCATATCTGAGGATTGCGGAAGGATGTGCGCATCGTTGCTCGTACTGTCTGATCCCGAGACTAAGAGGTCCTTTTAGGAGCCGCACGCCTGATTCGCTCCTCAAAGAGACGGAGATGCTGGCACGGCAGGGCGTCAAGGAACTCAATCTCATTGCCCAGGATACGGGGATGTACGGGACGGACCTCCATCCGCCTGTCTGCCTCGCCGATCTAATGGAGACACTGACGGCTGTCAAAGGGATTCGTTGGTTGAGGATCTTGTATCTCCATCCCGCCAGCCTGTCGGATCGGCTGTTGGATGTGATTGGCTCCGAACCGAGCATTACCCCCTACCTGGACCTCCCCTTCCAGCACGTGAACACGGACATCCTGAGGGCCATGGGGCGGGATCCGGAGAGAGCGTCTCCCTTTAAAACCATTGAACGGCTGAAGAACAGATTTCCCGACATCGGTATCCGGACCACGCTCATGGTGGGGTTTCCGGGTGAAACCAACGCCATGTTTCAGGAACTCTGTGATTTCGTATCGTGGGCGGAACTGGATCACCTGGGGGTATTTACCTTCAGCCCTGAGAAAGGCACTCGGGCGGCCCACCTGAACTCTCGGATCATTCCCGCATCGGCACAAGAGCGGGCGTCGACCCTCATGGCGCTCCAAGCCGACATTTCAAGAAAAAGGAACCAGTCCCGTGTGGGGCAGACACTCCCCGTACTCGTGGAGGGAGCCAGTCCGGAAACAGATCTCCTGTTGTGCGGCCGCACCGCTACCATGGCCCCTGACGTGGATGGACAGGTCCTGATCAATGAAGGGCAAGGCATCGTCGGGGAGATCATGCCGGTCTTCATTACCGAAGCTCACGAATACGATCTGATCGGTGGAATCGTCGAGGAAAACGAAATGGGCTTGTAAAATCCGGCCCGCTCCGTTATGATTCCACCAATGAGTCACTTATTCCCAAAGGGGCGGGTTTTCGCCGTAGTTTTGGATAGGTAAAGGATAAACATGCCGCTCAGCGCATTAAAATTAGACCAGTTTGAGGATCATTTCACCCGAATCGACGAGGCATTGAACGCCGTTTTCACTTCCCGGGTTCCCCTCGTGGAAGAGATCGGCGCATACGCCCTATTGGGCGGCGGCAAACGCCTGAGACCCCTCATCTTTGTCTTGTGCTGCGAGATGTCCCACTACGAAGGAGCGGATCGCTACGAACTCTCCACCATTTTCGAGTACATTCACGCGGCTTCCCTGCTCCACGATGACGTCTTAGACAATGCAGACACCCGCCGCAAAAGACCCTCGACCAATCAAGTCTGGGGGAATCAGGGTGCGGTACTGGAAGGGGACTTCCTGTACGCAACAGCCCTCTCCATTGCCGTACGGGCCAACAGCATCCCCTTTCTCACCAAACTGACCGATACCACCGTGCAGATGACAGAGGGTCAGATCCTTGAATTGACCCATATGAATAACTGGGATCTGACCAAGGCCCAATACCTGGAAATCATCACCGCCAAAACCGCTAGGCTCATTTCCGCCGCGTGCGCCTGTGGTGGCATCATCGCCGGGGCACCCCCTCACATTGAAAGCGCCCTGACCCGGTTCGGCCTGGACATCGGCATTGCATTTCAACTCATCGATGATCTCTTGGATTACACATCGTCGGAGGCGGAATTCGGCAAACCGGTGGGCAAAGACCTGGAAGAAGGAAAAATCACCCTCCCCCTTATATATACGCTGTCCGAACTTGCCCCGGGCGACATCAAACGCCTCAGGGATCGGTGTGAGGATCAACAAACCGAGAACGCCGGCGTGGCGGAAATGATCCATCTGGTCAAAAAAGGGCCCGCCATTGACCGAACCTGGGAAGAAGCCAGTTCCTATGCGGCCAGGGCAGTAAAATATCTCGATATCTTTCCCGATTCCCCCCTCAAGACCAACCTCCAGAAACTGGGACGGTATGTGATTGAACGGCGATATTAGCGCCTCATCACTCACACACAAAGCCGCAGCAGGTCCTGTGCAAGAATGAGTTCCCCGGCATAGGTCCTGCGACACTGGGTGGCGACGTCGGCGGACAGTGATTCAGGGTAAAAATGGGTCAAAACCAGCCGATCCACGCCGGCAAGGGTGGCCAGGCGACCTGCTGAAGACGGGGTCAGATGACCTACCACCTCCTCCCCGTCCGGGAACGCGGCCTCGAGGACCAATAGATCCGCACCCGCCGCCAGCCCTATCAGCGCTTCGGAAAAACCCGTATCCCCGGAAAACACCACACGCTTGCCATCCGGCGAATCGACCCGGTAGGCGAGACTTTGGGGGGTATGGCCGGTGGGTGCGGTCTTTATGCTGAAGTTGTCGTAATCGATTTCTGTGACCCCACGGTCATTCACTTCCCTCAACTGGAGTATGGGCCGAGGCAGTTCCAGCCAGGAATCAAACGCCTCATTGAGAGACGTGATGAAGTCGGTCAAACCAGCCGGTCCGGTGAGTACAAAGGGCTTGCGCCTCTCAATTACACGGGGATTTCGGGTGGCAAAAAAGAGGTGAACGAGATCCGCACAATGGTCCGGATGGTAGTGCGTCAAGAATATTCGGCCGATCCGCTCATGGCTGACACCGATTCGGTTCAGTTGGCGCAGGGTCCCCGGTCCCATGTCAAACAACATCACCGGCTCGCCCTTCACAAACAACGCATAGGCCGGGGACGCATGATCGATGAAGGGGATGGCTGTCCCGGATCCGAGAATCGTCAATTCCATGGCCATATGGCATCTACCCCCCACTTGAAGTTAAAAATGTGCACGAGACACCCCCTTAACGTGGGCAGTTGTGCTCCGATGCGAAAGGTGCTATCATTTATTTTGGAATGTGACAAATCCACGAATCCCAAGGACGGAGTGCATTACATGCCCCCATTTTCACTTGA
Organism: Deltaproteobacteria bacterium; assembly: GCA_037382425.1. GTDB lineage: Bacteria > Desulfobacterota > DSM-4660 > Desulfatiglandales > Desulfatiglandaceae > JAIPDZ01. Next base: position 2,673 of record JARRPY010000175.1, on the reverse strand, counting down.
AGCCTTTCATGAGAGATATGACACCGACACCAGGGATCTGAGCGTCAGGAACCGCCATTTCAAGTTCTTCGTCCCCAAATCCATTGATCCGTTCATCGATCCGGACGACATCTTTCACGACTTTCCCCTGTGGTCCAAAATATGGGATGCCTCCATCGTACTGGCAGACCATCTGGCAGGCGTAGCGCCGAATCCGGAAAAACATTTGCTGGAAATCGGAGGCGGTATGGGGCTTGTGGGAATCGTGGCCGCCGGTTTCGGGCACAGGGTGACGTTGACCGAGCATAATGCCGACGCCCTCAACTTTGCCCGCGCCAATGCGGCCATAAATCCATGCAGAAACGGCGGGGACCTGGAAATCATCGAACTGGACTGGAACCGGCCGACCCTCTATGGCGCGTTTGATCATATCGTCGGCTCGGAAGTCATCTATAATGAAAAGGATTATGATCCGCTACTGAATCTCTTCAGGACGTATCTCGGGCCCGAGGGAAGCGTCATCCTGGCTGAGCGCGCCAGAAAAACGAGCATCGAGTTTTTCCGCCGAATGAGCGCGCTTTTCGATATTACGGCCCGAAAGAAGATCCTCCGAGTCGAAGGGGAGGAGATCCCCCTGATACTGGCCGACATGGCCTTCAAGCCTCAGGAACGTCCCCGGATACATTAAGGCCCGCCTATTTTCTCAGATCTTTGCCTCCACTTTTTCCATAAATTCTTTGCGAATCTCCTCGAGACGGGTCTTGTTTTCGGCTTCAAACCTAAGCACCAGTACCGGTTGCGTGTTGGAGGGCCGGATCAGCCCCCATCCCCCGTCAAAAAGAACCCTGGCGCCATCCACATCAATCACCCGATGGGTCTCTTTGAACTGCGTCACCAGCGCCTTCACAATCTCAAACTTCCGCTCATCCGGACAGGGCATGCGAATCTCCGGGGTATTGAACATCTTGGGCACGTCTTCGAGGAGATCTCCCAGTCCCCGGTCGGTCTTTGACAAAATTTCCAGAAGTCTCGCTCCCGCATAGATGGCATCGTCATAGCCGAAATATCGTTCGCTAAAAAAGAGGTGTCCGCTCATTTCACCGGCCAACAGAGCCCCCTCCGCTTTCATCTTGCTCTTGATCAGGGAGTGACCCGCCTTCCACATGATGCCGTGCCCGCCGTGCGCTTCGATGTCATCATAAAGAACCTGGGAGCACTTCACCTCCCCAATCACCTTGGCGCCGGGATGCCGCCCAAGCAAATCCCTCGAAAAGATAATCAGCAACTGATCTCCCCAGATCACTTCTCCCGCCGGGTCCGTCACCCCGATCCGATCCGCATCCCCATCAAAGGCGATCCCGAGATCCGCACCCGAGGTTTTCACGGTCGATATCATTTGTTTGAGGTTTTCTTTAATGGTGGGGTCCGGATGATGATGGGGAAAATGTCCGTCCGGTTCACAGTAAATCGGAATCACCTCAAATCCCAGGCGTTCATATATCCGGCTTGCCACCGGACAGCCGGTGCCGTTGCCCCCGTCCACAACCACCTTTCGATTGATGCCGCCCACATCCGTCCGCTCTATTATACTCCCCTCGTATGCAGAGCCCACATCGGCCCCCTCCCGGGTACCTTTTCCCTTAACAAACCGCCTCGATTCCACGATTTCCCGAATTTTCTGAATCTCCTTGCCGTAGACCGAAGCATGACCGAGACAGATCTTGAACCCGTTAAACTCGGGCGGATTGTGACTGCCCGTAATCTGAATACCGCCGCCCACATCCAGATGGTGAAGGGTGAAATAGAGCATCGGCGTGGGGACCATCCCCACATCCACGACGGTCATGCCGGAGGTTATCAGGCCCTCGGTGAGCCAATCCGCCAGATCCGGGGAGCTGAGGCGACAATCCCTGCCCAATGACATCCGACGGACGCCGTTATGCCGGTAATACGTCCCCAAGGCTCGACCCAGCCGGATGACGCTCTCCTGATTCAACTCATCCGGATATGTCCCCCTGATGTCATACTCCCTGAACGTGTGCGCCTTCATAAAAGCCTGGTCCTTCCCTCTTCTCTCAAGCGCTCCACAATTTTTCGGATGTCCTGCGACCGCTCCTGGTGCGCAACCAGCACGGCGTCCGGCGTATCCACCACCAGAGTGTCCTTCAACCCCAGGCAGGTCACCAGCCGCCCGCCTCCGGCCGATATGAGGTTTCGCTCACAATCCACCATGACGGTATCCCCGTCACACAGATTCCCCTTTGCGTCATATTCATCTTTTCTCAATTCATACAAAGATGCCCAGGAGCCCACGTCACTCCATCCGCAGGCCGAAGGGACCACATAAACGGCCTGGACCGTCTTTTCCATGATGCCGTAATCAAAGGAAATCCCTGCGAGCCCGTCGTACACCTCTTTTAGGACGGATTCAAAGCGGTCCGTGCCCAAGACCGGTTCCACACGCATGAGACCCTCATGAAGTTCGGGAAGGAACTTCTTCATCTCGGTTAATATGGTTTCCGGCATGGCCACAAAAATGCCCCCATTCCAGAGATATTCGCCGCCGGCAAGATAGCCCATGGCCGTATCCAGATCCGGTTTTTCCACAAATTTCTTCACCCGGTACGCCCGCTGCCGCCCCGTATCAATGGGGTGGGGTTCTTTTTGAATATACCCGTATCCGGTTTCGGGCCG
>JARRPY010000174.1:0-9101 GCA_037382425.1 Deltaproteobacteria bacterium | reverse complement strand
CTGCTTTGATTCGCCCGGACCCTATTCCACTTCAACAACCTCCACTTCCACACTCCATTGATTCACATCTTTATTTCCATTGACCAGCGGATCTAAGGCCAGCATGAATATGTGTGTCCCTTGTGTCAGTTCACCTTGATACACGAGCCCATCGTTCAAGGTAGAAATTGGAAGTGTCGCCGATGCAGTGATTTTCTCTATGGGGATCCAAGTGCCATCATCTACGTCATACTGTAATTTCTCACCCAAAGGGGTGATATGGATTAAATACCACTCCGCATTTTCCCCTACAGCACTCCTTCCATAGACAGAGACGTAAACCTTGTAAATGAGCTCGCTCGTGGGCATACTCGCGTCAACCCCTGTCGTTCCGCTAGCGGCCGCTGATTCAACAGACAACGCCGGCTCAGCATAGCCCGTCCAAAGATCTTGAAAGGTGTTGTAAACGGGCTTGGGTGTCAGGGTATCCACAGGATATTCCTGGTTAGATGTGGTATAAGCGACCTTACCGCTGTAGGTTTTTGTGTTCATACCGTAGGCCGCTTCTGTGCCGCCTTTCCAGTTCTGATTGGTAAATTGAAAGATGCAGGCGCCAAGGGCTTTATTGTTGGTAGATCCCTCGACAGCCTCCCAGGCCGCTTTGTCAAATGTGGCTTGTTTGTCTGGCCCACCCGCGGTAATATCGTCTCTCCCCAATTCCGTGATGATGACATAGTCATTGGGAAAGGCGTTAGGAAACGTCTCATTCAGCCACTTGCTCACATCCGAACCAGGATTAGATGTTTGCATCGCCGCCACGTACATGGTTGAAAGAAAGTTTTTCCCCGAAAGATAGCTACTGCCCTCAATCGCATCTCTTCCGAAGTCCTCGGGTACTGTTATGGGCATCATGTCCGCCTGAGCCACACCAAGCTGTTCTTCTGCCTTAATAACGGCCTCGATGGCTTTGACAACAGCACCCGGCGACTTGCCGCTAAGTTGAGGTTCATTCCCTACCGTGATCATGCCGACAGCCGGATGGAATTTACCATTTGTTACGAGTTCTCCTACAATATCCTTGATATACCCATCGGCATTGCTTGCTTGGCCCTGGTCGTACAGTCCGACAAAATAATTTGAAATGGGAACAAGCACCTTAATCCCATATTTGTTGCATTCATTCAGAAAGCCTTTATGATTTCTTGCTTGGGGAGTGTCCCAGTCATAAAGCCGAATATACTTGGCACCCAAATTCTGGGAAGCTTGGGGAGTGTCCCAGTCATAAAGCCGAATATACTGGGCACCCAAATTCTGAGAAATGTTCTTGACGTCCTCTCTTCCGACCCCTGAACTGTTTTTGCCCCACAACGCACGAAAGTCTGAATTGCAGAAATCGCTGTCATAGTATTTCCCAGCGCCCGACCCGATGTAATCTGTAGGTGTGGGCGAATAGGCCACGCCCCGCATTCCCTTTAAATCTGTCCTGTTGTCAGCCATGGCCATAGGGGAAAACGCACCCATAACCAGGAAAGCAGCAAATATCACCCCTATCCAATTCCTTTTTCTCCTTAGAAAAAATGCCATCACCATGCCTCCTCTATGCTAAAGGTTTACTTCACGAGGTCTGAACACTGAAGAACTCTGCACCCAGGCCGTTTAACAAAAATAGTTTACGCTAACGGCAGAAACTTACGGTCAATTCCCTTTTTGAGAACCAACATCATTTCGTTTTAGTCCCGCCGGATCGAGGAATGAAATCGTTCTTTTTAGACTAATGGAAAGGCCCGTGGTTGGATATGGGTTGAGGAATGTACTTCTGATCCGGAAAAGGAGTATTTTACGCAACCGCTCTGCCCAGCTGAAACCAAAACCGGCACGCTGTAACGGCGAATACCATTCATGATGAATCAGATCCGTTTTGGAAATACTGGATCCATTCTTATTAGGAGCATCACGGGAATCACCCAAAATGACGTCAAGAACTAAATTCCCAGCCATGACATTCCACGATTGAGGCGTAGCCTGACTGAATAGGCCCCTTCAACTCGACAATATTGTCGACCATTTCTCTCCTTTGTCGAGCTTTCGATCCGTCAATTGAAGAACCCTGCAGCAAGCTGCAGGGAATCTCACAAATGTAAGGAAACCAGGGACCCACCCAAAGGGTGGGCTGTCGGTGCGAAGCACGGACAATTTTTGCCAATTTTAAGTTCGGTCGCTAACCCCGCCGCAAGCAGCGGACAATGCGCTCGCTGGCATTTTCAAAAAAAGGAGGATTAAATCCATGAAAAAAATGATGACGGGCAGCACAGTGGCATTAATGGTGATTTTTTTGAGTGTTGGCTTTGCTCTGGCTGGAAACGGCCAGGGAGGCTATGGCGGTGGGGCTGGAAACGGCACAGGCCCCATCCACGACATCTACAGCGGCGAACCGTTCAGCTACACGGGTGATGTGAGCGGGATGGTGCCCGGACAGGGTTTGGTTATTGACATTGGAGCCGAAGATGTGACCATATACGGCATCGGCCCGATCCGGTACTGGGACTCCCTCGGTGTGACCCGTCCGGCAGTGGGCGAGGCCGTCACCGTGAAAGGATTTGCAGTGGACTATAACGGGGTGGTCCGGAATATCGCCACCACCATTACTGTCGGGACCGACACCGTGGAGCTGCGTGATGCTGATGGCACGCCGCTTTGGCGAGGAAAGCGATAGCTTTCGGTGACCCTTGCAAGGCCATGGTCCGGCAGGGCCGGACGTTAGACGGAGTAAATCCCCGTCTATACGGAAAGGTCCCTGAGATAAGGGGCCTTTTCTTTTTCCATGCCGGCGTGTATATCATACGCGCCAAACACCTTGAAATCGAACACATTAAACCACCATATATGAAAACGCTTATTAACCGCTTCCATTTAAAGCGTCGGAATGTCCCTCTCACCTATCGTACCTCTTTTGGTGTTATGGTCACAGTGATGGCTATGCTTTGTGTACTAACACCGGCCACGCCTTCCCGGAAACGTGCGGGAACTCGAACATGTGGTACAGTGTATCGCAACCCTGGCGAGGGGCCACGTGATCGGTCCAATCGAGCTTCCCCCGGAAATCCGTCATTTTCAAGCTGCCAACCAGGGGACACTTGCCGTGCGGCTTGAAGCGGTGAAGCGGAAGATGATCCTCTCAGCACTCGAAAAGAGCGACTGGGTCCAAACCAAGGCGGCAGAGTTGCTCGGGATTAGTGAACGGGTTTTGAGATACAAGATGACAAAAGGCGGTATTAAGCGACGTAGTCCGGATCAGAATTGAACAAGTTCACATTACGATAGAGTATGACTCAGTATCAATCCCCCTAATAAATATTTGACGTTCACCTAAACGTAGCATCTTGATCGTTCGAGATAGGTGCATGCCCCCAAATTGCCGGATAGCGGGGATGACCCCCATTTCCCTAGCATATTCCTATTGGGTAATTTCTTCACCGTAAACAAGGATTTCGACTCGTCTATTCTTAGCGCGATCCTTCTGCGTATCATTTCGAACAATGGGAGACGTTTCCCCGAAAGACACCTTAACGACGCTCAAGGGATCAATTCCCTTTTTGGTTATGAGGTATCTCTTGACGGATTCGGCTCTACATTCGCCTAACTTAAAGTTGACATCTTCCGGACCTGTATTATCCGTATGACCTGCGACAAGAAATATAGGGCTTGCTGATTTAGGAATACGATCTTTAAGGTTATCCAAGAATAAATCAATGGACTGTTTTGCCTCATCGGCCAATCTGGCTGAATTAACGGCAAAATTCGCCCCTTGTCTCATATCGAGAAGCTGACGACGCTCAAGCCTCAAGTCACCGAATGTCGACAGCGCACGGTCTGCTTTCGCGTCCGCTTGGTCTAATTCGGTCTCTACTTTTTCGATCTTACTTTCATTTGAAGCAACCCCATCACTCAGTTTTGAAATGTCGGCCTCTGTTTTTGACACCCGATTTTCAACTGGAGTGATTTGTTCTTCGACGTATTTCTTGGTTGCGCATCCAGACAAAACAAAAATACCCACTGCTATCAAGACGCCGACATGCCAAAAGATGTCACGAAAACGGTTTGCACGTTTCATCATGTATACCCTCCTATCAGTTCTCATTGAATATCTGCTTCATCCTCTTTTTTCTTGTCCCAAACCGAGCACTCGATAATAGTGCTTGGAGAGTTCGAGAGGACTTACAAGTGATTTTATAAGCAACTTACATGTCCGATATATTTGGGTTAGTGTAATGGAGTCTCTACCCCGAAATCGTATTCTATTATTCCTGGGTCATTCCATCTGCTGAAGAAATACTGATAGAAAAACGAATAGAAGCCCCTGGATTGTCGCCCGTGTTTGAAAACATATTCCGGCATGTTTTTTACATCCAATCCGGCATGATAGTGCTGCACCCAGATATAGTCTCCCAATATTGTTAGTTTTAAAAATGGAACATCATCGTAAAGCTTTAATCTCACATTGGGGTGAACACGATTCAGGGATTCAATGAATTCTATGCTTTTTCGTATTTGCCGGCGAAAGCGCGCCACGGTTACGGACTTATCCAGAATGCTTGTTGCGCGGATGCACGCGGCGTTACTGGACGGGTTCAGAAGCATGATCTTCGCTCCCCGACAGTTTTTGATGACCTCGTGAAATTCGGCAGTTGGATCGGTAAAAGTGCGAAAACCGGTTGATCCCATCAGCATAATATCTTTTGAACTTCCGTGTTGCTCCTTTAATATCTTGCTCCTTTTATGTGTACCCTGGCCTTTCCTGGCCGGTGCCAGCACCAATCCCGCCCGTTTCGCTGCATTGGCGAGTTTTCGGCCTGATACGCTTTTAGTTGGATAATTCATTGACAAAATGAGCAACCTCGCACAGGCAACCCCGATCGAAACAAGAGATACCTCCCGCATTTATACGGGCATAAGTTGTCGATGTTTATTTTGGCTTATTTCTCTCTCGTATTCCTTAAACAACCCCAGCACTTTGGATAAACGGAAGGGTTTGTTGAGAAGACAGGCGTTATATTTGACTTCTTCAGTTGTAAGGAAAGGCCTGTGTCTTCGAAGGTCGCCGCTCATGTAAACGGTCTTTATCCTGGGGTGGTGCTTCCGAATATCCCTTACCATTTCCAGGCCGTTTTTTCCCGGCATGTCGATATCGGTAAGAACGATATCGGGTTTAAAATTTAAACAGGTCGAATATCCATCTATTCCGTTTCCAGCCGTTTCCACACGACAAAACCCTTCCTCTTCAAACACCGCCTTCATGAGCGCGGTTAGCTGCTCATTATCATCAACAATCAACACCCTCATCATATCTTATCCCCCCGATACCCCGACTCTTTAAGGTCAAATCACCATGTCCTGAGCATGGACCGACTCGTGTACTTATGGACTACAAGCAACCCGCATACCAAACGGGGCTTACTGCGGTAACTTGTTGATATATAACGATAATCTTGTATTGAAGAACTTTAAAGGTAAGCTTTTTGGAGGGTTTTTCCTTCAAATAGAAGCTAAAAAGATGAGACGATTAGGTTAACCCATTGATAAAAAAGGTGTTTCAAGTGAAGGGATTTTCCTACACCCTATTTTGTTTTCTTAAAAACCGATGGATTTAGGTCATGCTTTTTCAATAGGGAATAGAAATCGGCTCGGTATTTTCCAGCCATCTTGGCCGCCTTGCTCACATTTCCACTGGTAAGCGACAAGAGGTTGGAGACATAATTTTTTTCAAACTGATTTTTAGCGTCTTTAAGCGGTAGATTCTCTTCCTGTGTGGCTTTGCTCTGGAGAATCAGATTCTCATCGATCTCTTCCTGTGTGGTCATGGCGACGGCATATTCTATGGTATTCTCCAACTCTCTTACATTGCCGGGCCAGGAATAAGATAAAAGTTTCCGGAGAGCAGGCGTAGAAATTCCTCGGATGTCTTTTCTCATTTTCTTGTTAAATTTGTGGAGAAAATGATCTACCAAAAGCGGAATATCTTCTTTCCTGTCCCGCAACGGGGGGAGTTTGATGGGAATAACGTAAATGCGATAAAAGAGGTCATCTCGAAACCTGCCTTTGACCACCTCATCTTCAAGGTTCTTGTTCGTAGCGGTCAGTATTCGAACATCCACGTGTTCCGGCTTTTCTCCACCTAGTGGATGAAACTGATTTTCCTGGAGCACCCGGAGCAGCTTTACCTGAAGTGATTCCGGAATCTCTGAAATCTCGTCAAGGAAAACAGTGCCTCCGTGGGCCTGGGCGAAAAACCCTTTTTTCGCCTTGAGTGCCCCTGTAAATGCCCCTTTTTCATATCCGAACAGCTCACTTTCATGTAACCCTTCGGGAATCGCAGAACAGTTTACCGCCACGAAGGGGTCGTCTTTTCTCGCGCTCAACAAATGCAGAGATTTGGCTACGAGTTCTTTTCCCGTACCACTTTCTCCGTAAATACACACATTGGAATCCGTCTCTGCAGCTCTGGCGACCTGCTCCAGGACGTCCTGCATCTCTCTGCTTTTTCCAATGATGTTCTCAATTCCATATTTCTCTCCTACCAAGGCCTTAAGTCTTCCGACTTCCCTGGAGAGACTGCTTTTTTCCAGACCATTTTTTATCTGTAAGAGCAATTCTCTTCGATCGAAGGGCTTGGTGAGATAACTGTAAGCGCCCCTCTTCATTGCCTCCACCGCCGTGTCAATGGTTCCATAAGCAGTAAGGATGATGACCGGCATTTCTGGCATTAACCGGTGCATCTTTTCCATCAGATCGATTCCATTTTCCTTGCCGGCCAATTTGAGATCGACTAGAGCGAGGTCAAATGGTACTTTTTCAACCATTTTGAAGGCATTACCTCCATCGACCGCGGCAGTGACATTGTACCCCTTCGCTTCAAGTCTGAGGCTCAGAACCTCAAGCATATTCTTGTCATCGTCGACTATCAGTATATTTTCTGTTGCCACAGCCCTCACCTGCCGGTTTTGTCTTGCATATCCTGCCGCTTTCTTTCTTCAATCCCTATATCAATTTCCTTCAACGCATTTAGTCTTTCTCTTAGGAACTCCACTTTGTCTTCAAGGGCTTCGACCCTGGCCCGACAATCGGTATCGGTTTTCTTTAAAGCGTTTAACTCCTTTTTTATATGCATGCCCATCTTTTCAAGCGTTTTGACTCTAGCCATGCACCCGTCATATTGATTGATAACACTTATCCACACATTGGCTTCCTCTCTTAGGGAACTTTGGGGGAAATTATGTGCAAGCCGTTGAAAATATTCAAGGGACTGTTCATAGTCCCTTTTAGGGTAGTTCGGATGGGCACAAATAATCCCCATATAAAATAGGGCCTTATCCCCCGGAGAATCACTAGGAAAAATTTTTATCACCTGACCATATTCTCTGAGAGCATCCGCATACGCGCCTTTCTTCAGAAGTCGTTCTGCGAGCTTGAGATGCCGCTGTCCGTGCCCATATATCGCCTCCGTGGCCTTCGACAATTTGTCTTGCTATGTAGAGCCCCAAGCCTGTACCTTTTTCATTTAATTTCTTGAACTTATCGAAAATGTCACTTATGTTTTCCGTTGGTATGCCGCATCCGCTGTCCGATACGGAAACCTCAATGAACCTCTTTTTTTGAGCTGTTCGCTCTTTTGAACCCTTTTCACCCTTTAGCTTTGCTTGGATTGAGATGTTGCCTTTCGCCGGCGTGAATTTCAATGCATTGTCTAAGAGATTGTCTAACACCTGCCCAATATTTTCAGCATCTACTGCAGCGTTCGGCAGGCCATCGTCAAGATTTATCTCTAGAGATATTTGCTTTCTTTCAGAAATAGGAATTATTTTAGAGACACTTTTTTCTATCAGGTCGGAAAGGCTGAATTCCTCAATGTGATAATCCATCATCCCAGCGTCCATCCGGGAAAGATTGAGCATCTTATTAACAGCGTTTATCAGCCGCTCACACTCTTCTTCGATGATGCCGGTCAATCGAATTTGCCTTTCTGTGGTATTGGTAGAGATGCCCTCACGATACAGGCTTACCGCCTCTCGGATCACTGCCAACGGGGTGCGAAATTCGTGGGATATATGAGAGACCAGATCTGCCTTCATTTCATCCAGGTCCTTTAAACGATCACACATATAATTGAACGCGTTTGCCAGTTCATTTATCTCCGGGGGAGAGGTTACGGTGAAGTGCTTTTCAAATCTCCCCTTGGCTATTTCCTTTGTTCCCTTTATCAACTGGGTAATTGGACGGTTGACGGTTCGCGCGTTAAAAAAAGCGATTAATATGCACAAAATAATAGAGGCTATGGTTATGAGTGCGACCACTCTCGATGCTTGTGAACCGGTCTTTTCTGAGACAGTGATTTTCGTATCAATGGCCGTCTTCGCAGTTTTTATCAATATATCCAGGCCTTGGATGATTTGATTTGTGACGTGCTCCTTCTCCTTTCCATATTTATTATTAGCATACTTTCGACCCTTTTCAATGATTGCCGCTTCCGCTTTGACTGTTGAGACATATTCATCATAAAATCGAGTTAACTGATTAATTAAACCCGCTTTTTTTGTCTTATATGCGAGTCTGCCAAGTGTGGAGATATCCTTTCGTATATATTTATCCGTCTCCAAAAACTGCTGGTAAAAATCTCTATCTTGGGAAACCACATATTTCTTTTCAAAGCTTCTCTGCGTTAGGAGGAGATCCTTTAACCGGTTTGCTATCCTTATCGTTTCATTATCGACAGCGCTAATTGAGTGAATCATCCGGTTTAGCTGATCCAGTTTGAGGGTTGAGTACAGCCCGAGTGCGGTAAACACCAACAGGAGTATCAGAAAGCCTAAGACAAGCCTCTTGAAAAGCGTCAATTTCGTCATGGTGGGCATGATATGGTGAGAGGATAAGCACTGGCTCTTTTAAAAGAGCATAATGGAATATCAGTGGATGGTCAAGATAAATGGCGGGTCCTTCTGTCTTCAGTAAACCCTAAGCCGATAGCAGTGCCCATCCACGAATAGTAATAGGGCACTAAAGCGTTTCCAATTCAGAAATGAGCCATTTTTTGCAAGGTCAAGGAAAACAAGGCGTTACGCGGAGGCGTA
>JARRPY010000173.1:0-9508 GCA_037382425.1 Deltaproteobacteria bacterium | reverse complement strand
TTTTGATCAGCCCTTCCTGTTTCAGGACCCGGTTAATGGTCCGATCGGAAGGTATCGGAGCTCCAGCTTTATGCAGCTCCCATTTGATTGCCGTGACACCAATTTGCGAAAATGACTGGCGCTGAAGCTGTTCTCGAATCGTAATAATTCGCCGCCGATCTTCCTCCTGGAGTTGTTTGCGTTTCCTATGAGGAGCCGTTGATCTTGACACGTACCATTTGGGGTCTCCGGATTGATAACGCTTCACCCATTTGAAAAACCACTGTTTTGTACGTCCAAGGTTACTGTAGATAGTCTTGGGAGATTCCCCGTTCTTAAATCTATCAATCGCTTGGCGTCTAAGTTCTTGTTCCGTCATTGGCCGACCTCCATTGTTGTTTTTTTCTCAGCAGTATAATGGAGGATTGTGCAAAAGGTAAACGATGTGTTGGCACAAATAGACCTTTAGGGTAAACAATGTCTTGGCACTTTTGGGTCAACGATGTCCTGGCACTTGTCACCTATGATTTATAGTGAGCATTTTATTAGCCCTCCTTACGGCTGTCGAAGAACTTCACACGAAACATAAGGAGACTTTGAAATGATCGAGAAGATACCTGATCTGCCTGACAACGCCCTCGGCTTCACCGCTAAGGGCACGGTAACCGCGGAAGACTATGAGTCCGTCATCATTCCGGCGGTGGAGGAACTATTCTCCCGCAAGGGGAAGATTCGCTTTCTCTATCACGTCGGCGAAAACGTCACCGGATTCGAGGCCGCTGCTATGTGGGATGACACGAAATTGGGGCTGAAGCACCTGCCGGGCTGGCAGAGGATGGCCATTGTATCGGACATCGAATGGGTACGGGCAGCGATCAAGATGTTTGGATTTATGATCCCAGGGAAGGTTCGCGTGTTTCATAACAACGAACTCGCCGAGGCGAAACAATGGATCAGCGAGTAGCTTGCCTTATGGGTGTGGATGAAAGCCTGAAATGGATGAAAGGCGTCAAACATTGCGCTTTCGGCGGAGGGAAAAAATGTGCGCGCCCAGATGCGCATGTTAGGGGCGGCGGAGGCGTCGGTTGGTCACCAACATAGCAAGAAAGGTCAGTTATGAATAAGACGGTTGATCCCATAGGAGGTCAGTTGCCCGAACTTCTTGAGTCCCTTCCGAGAGACACACCGATCGTTATGTTGAATCTCCTCAAGTTCAACGAAATAGCGAAATACCGGGATGGGGAGCAGGAATGAAGTGGGCGCAAAGCCTACCAGAGATATGCTGAAGTCGCACTTCAAAAAGTCCGGGAAGTCGGAGGACGTGTCGTCTTCATGGGCACGGCAAAGGCATCGATTATTGGGCCCGATGAGGAGCGCTGGCATGAAGTGCTTCTCGTACGTTACCCGTCAGCAGCCGCATTCGAGTCAATGCTTTCCATGAAAGATTATCGAGCGGCCACCAGACACAGAACCGCTGCCCTCGAAGACGCTCGACTCATAGCAACGGTGGAACGGACGTCATGAAAATGAAAAAGTGGTTGGGGCTGCTGCTGGTCCATATTTGCTTGCAATGAGGGACTATATGGCAAGAGTCTATCTGGTGCGTCACGGAAGAGCCCAGGGCGATTGGGGAGCAGAACCGGATCCGGGCCTCGATCCGGCGGGCCTCAAACACGCTATTGAAACGGCTCATTCTCTAGCACCGTTAGGTCCGCTCAGAATTGTATCCAGTCCCCATGCACGCGCTCTGGAGACGTCAAAGCCGCTGGCTGAAATCTGGAGAGTCACCCCTAGGGTGGATGACCGTCTGGGAGAGATACCATCCCCGGACGAAGAACCCGCGGCCAGACGCCAATGGCTTCGCCAGGTGATGGCGAAACGTTGGTTGGATATGAACGGAAATCTCAGGGCCTGGAGGCGGAATGTCATTGAAGCGATCCACGAATTGAAAGAAGGCTCAGTTCTTTTCTCCCATTTTATCGCGATTAACGTCATTGTGGGGGAAGCAACGGATGACGACCGTGTGGTCTGTTTCTGGCCTCAGAATGCCTCCGTCACCACGATCGATGTGACGCATTCAGTGCTCAAACTGTGCGAAATCGGCATCGAGGACACCCATCATGCTTGGAAAAATATCAAGTTATAAGGAGAAGGGGAGTTGTCTATGGAAGAATCAAAAGCGTTAAAGAATCTGTATTTTGGGATATGTGAGGCCTTATCGAGTGGAGATGCCGCGTTTTTCGAAAGTCGTTTTTCGCAGAGAGACGGCGTAATTGCCATCGGTACGGACCCGGAAGAATGGTGGGCCGGGTATGCCGCCATCACCAAGATATTCAAGTCCCAGTTGGAAGAAGCCGGGGGATTCCAAATTCTGCCAGATACTCCCCTGGCCTATCGTGACGGTGCAGTGGGTTGGTTGGCGGGCCGGCCCAGGCTCAAATTGACGGACGGCTCGGAGATACCATTCCGGTTGACCGTGGTTTTGCAGAAAGATCCGGATGACTGGAAGATCGTTCAGTGGCACTTTTCTGCGGGAATTTCCAATGAAGCGTTGTTGGGCAAGACATTGACAACCCGATAAGTGGATTATATATGTTTTCGCCATAGGAGAGGGGGCGCGCATATGAAGTCTTTTTGCCGTCGTCATTCGCGATAACACGGCATGCCATCTATTGCCTTGAAAATTCACAGCGATCGCATTTCCCGTCCCGACGGGACGGGACTGCGGAATTCTTAAAAGGAGCCCTATTGCATGTCCCGCTACGCAACGATTCCACTTTTCTTGTTTTTCCTGCTACTGCCCATCAGGGTGGAAGCGGAAACCGTGATCTTTCCCTTTTTTATTGATTTCCCTCTCCTCAAGACACTGGTCCTTAAACGTAATTTTAATGGCCCTGATCAGTCGGCCCTGGTCCTCGATCAGAACAACAAATGCCAGCGGATCGTACTATCGGATCCTACATTCCGCGAGAAGGATAAACAGATCTCTTTTGAAACCGGATTGTACGCCCGTATGGGGGCTTTTGTTGAGCCCGAGTGCATTTTGCCCATTGAATATACGGGGCGTGTGTCGGTACTCCTGCGTCCGGCCATAGACGAGTCCTGGGTTCTCACTTTTTCTCCAAAAGACCTGACGCTTTATGAAGACCATGGGAACCCGCTCCATGTGAACCCGGACATCTCGCCGTTGATGAGCAGGGCATCACGACCACTAAAAGAGGTTTAGAAATAGAAATTGTTGCGGAGGTAGAGCTCGTTCATCGGGCGGAAACCGAAGCCAAGGCGTTGAGTGAATTGGAGATTGAGGCCATCATTCATACCTGGGAGACCATGGATGCATTTCTGGTTCAGTTGATTACCTCCATGACCACCGTCCCGCTCACGCCTTCAGAGAAGCACGGCTTAGCCAGCGCACTCCTTGAAAGCCGTTACGATTTCGTCATCCAGTGGTCCAAGGGAGAACTGAGTAACGACTTTGTGAGGGAACAGTTCAAAAAGGTCTGGGGAAAGATTGCCAAGATTCTCCGTCAGCACCTCAGCGTGGAACCTTCTGATTCGGCCCTGAGGCATTTGGCCTTTTATACGGCCTCAGAGGCCCTCACTATCCTGGACAGGATCGGGCCTTCTCTGGGCATCGATATCAGCCAAGAGGGATTGCTCCGACTGGCGAGGCTCTTGACCGGGAATAACGCCCTGCAACTCAGGTATCAATCAAAAATCAATCGCCGGCTGAGGGAAATCTTCGGTCTCGGGGAGACACTCCCCTCGCCCCATACGCCTGTAGAGGAACCCGAAGCAGCGCCGGATGCTACTGATCCCTCACCCCGTAACAATGGAGGTGGGCCTGTTTCCTGGATTATCGAGGAATTGTCACCCGGCAGGGCCTGGGCCCAAAGCGACGGGCAGAGCATCCCCATTGCCAAGCTAAGAGAATGGCTTCTCCGACCGGCCAACGCAGACGTGTACTTTTCTAGGGTGAAGCACCTTTTAAATGATGCTTCACATCGGATTCTGGAGGATGCCGGGTCGATTTCTGACGACTCGTCCTTTTTTAAAGACCTGGTTCTGGCGGTCTCCTGGCAGGAAAGTTGCTTCAGACAATTTGTCGTGAAAGACGAAAAGGTGGTCTATCTTCGCTCCTACAACGGCACGTCTGTGGGTCTGATGCAGGTCAATGAGCGGGTATGGCGGGGTCTCTACGACCTTTATGCCCTCAGGTGGGATATCCGGTACAATGCACAGGCGGGATGTGAGATATTGGATCTCTATCTTCGGCAATACGCCCTGCCGGAGGTGGACGCTGGAGACACCCGGTATAAGGATACCCTGGCACGTCTCGTGTATGCACTCTACAACGGCGGCCCGGGACAGATCAAAAAGTTTCGGCACAGGCATGAGAAAGGAAAATACTTTCTGAGCGACAGGCTCTTTCATGAAAAATACCGATGGGTAACAGAGGATGCCTGGACAAACCTCAGGCAATGCCTCACGGACAGCTGAGGCAATAATTCCTCCGCCTCATGCCGATTATAACATTCCTCTCACCGGGCTTAAGGACAATCGATATGTGCCTACGTGTAAAATCCGGGGGCAGTTGGGGGCACACTTAGATGCTGGGTGCTGTTGCCGGAGATATCATCGGATCGGTCTATGAATCCAGACCCATCAAGACAAAGGACTTTTCCTTGTTCGGTCCGTCCAGTAGCTTCACCGATGACACCGTACTCACCCTGGCGGTTGCTGATGCCATTTTGACCGGCCGGACCTATCTCGATTCGTTTCTCGAACTGGGGAGACAATATCCTCATGCAGGGTATGGCGGCACATTCATCCGTTGGCTCTTCTCCAATGACCCACAGCCCTATAACAGCTGGGGCAACGGGGCCGCCATGCGGGTCAGTCCGGTGGGGTTTGCCTTTGATGAGGCGGAAACGGTATTGGCGGAGGCAGAGAAGACTGCCGGTGTGTCCCACAACCATCCAGAAGGGATCAAAGGGGCTCAGGCCACGGCGTTGACGATTTGGCTCGCCCGAAATGGTCATTCAAAATCAGAGATCAGGGAACGAATTACTCGTGATTTCGGGTATGATCTGGAGCGACGCGTTACCGATATCCGCCCGTCCTATGGCTTTGACGTATCGTGTCAAGGCACCGTCCCGGAGGCGATCATCTCATTTTTGGATGCCGAAGGTTATGAAGATGCCGTTCGGAACGCCGTCTCCCTGGGCGGGGACAGCGACACCCTCGCCTGTATCACCGGTGGTATTGCCGAGGCCTTTTATGGATCAGTCCCGGCGCCCATCAAAAGGGCCGCTCTACGGAGGCTTCCGGCTGATTTGCTGGATATTGTGGATCGGTTTTATGCCAGATTCATTTCTTAGGGGAGTCGAGTGATGGATTTGAGATCTTAAAGAGGAGGAAATATTCCCTGGGCAGGAAATCAAAACTGTGCATCAGGGAAAATCCTGCCGCCTTCATTTCCTCGATGACGCGATTTTCGTAAAGGCGATCTGCGGGCTCAGGGCCCACCTGTAACCCATTCTTGTAAAATTCGATGATGGCCACCCGTCCGCCCGGCCTGAGGTTCCGGCGCAGCCTTTTCATGTAGGAGATGCGATGGTCAATTTCCTTGTATACGCTGGAGAAGAACGCGATATCTAGGGCGTCGGGTGGCAGCAACGGACTTTCGAATGTGCCCTTGATGACGGTAACATTGTCCAGATTATGGCGTTTGACCCGTTCTTTTAACCGGTCGATCATGATTTCCTGAACGTCTACTGCATACACGTGTCCGGTACTGCCCACCCGTTTTGAAAATCGCTCGGTAAAATACCCGCCGCCCGCACCGATATCCGCAATGACGTCCCCTTGGGTGAGCCGGAGCGCTTCGATGACCTCCTCGGGCTTCTGCCATACATCTCTCTGATCGGACTCGATATACCAGAGGTATTCCGGATTGAAGACCCGGTGCCCTTGGACGTCGATCATGGTGGGCGCGCATGAGGGACATACAAGCCAGAATAGAGGAAACACCCACACTATGCGTGTCAGAAGGCCCGTGCCAAGCGTCCTGTTTAAGGGCAAAAAGGGCATTTATTTATCCGAGAAATACTGGTACTGTTTGAGGGGTTGCGAACAGATCATAGCCCAATTGGCACGGAGTTTCCATGAATTATATCTTCTTTGGCATTGTATCCGTCGCCTTTCTCTCCGCGGGATGGCACCAGCTCTTCTGGGCCGCATCCACCGGGGATGTCTCCCCCATGGAGGCCCTGTCAAAGGCGGTGGTTGAATCGGCGGCCGGTTCCGTTGAACTGGCCCTCGGCCTGGTGGGGGTGATGACACTCTTCCTCGGGTTGATGAAAGTGGCCGAGGCCGGCGGCATGCTCAACATCCTGGCCCGGCTCATCCGGCCGTTCATGGTTCGTCTGTTCCCCGGGGTTCCTGCCGAGCATCCGGCCATGGGGAGCATGATCCTCAACATGTCCGCCAATGCGCTGGGCCTGGGAAACGCGGCCACCCCCTTTGGTATCCGGGCCATGCAGGAACTGGACAAGCTCAATACCCGCCGCGGGACGGCCACCGATGCCATGGCCCTCTTTCTGGCCATTAACACGTCCAACGTCACTCTTCTCCCCACCGGTGTCATCGCCCTACGGGCGGCGGCCGGATCACTTGATCCGGCAGGAATTCTTCCCACCACCCTTTTCGCCACCATTTGCTCCACCATTGTGGCCATTATTGCCGCCAAATGCTACGGGCGGCTCCCCATATTCAGTCGGACCAGGCCCCTCGAAAATGACGATGCGCAAGAGGCGGGTGAGACCCGGGATCAAGATAGGCCAGCGGATGAATTGCCCGTCGCCTATCCGATCTGGGTGAGCTGGATGGCGTTGGCTGCGTTGATCTCGATGATTCCCATCACCATCCTCTACGGCCGGTCCCTATCCCCCTGGATTATTCCCGGGCTGATGGTGGGATTTTTGGGCTTCGGGCTGGTGAGGCGGGTACGGATATACGAAGTGTTTGTGGAGGGGGCAAAAGAGGGTTTTCAGGTGGCCATTCGAATCATACCCTATCTGGTGGCCATCCTGGTGGCGGTGGGGATGTTTCGCGCAAGTGGGGCCTTAGACGCCATGGTCCATCTCCTGGGGCCCTGGACGCAAGCCGTGGGCATGCCGGCCGAAGCCCTCCCCATGGCCTTGCTCCGACCCCTTTCCGGATCGGGGGCCTATGGGGTCATGGCCGCCATTATCAATGATCCCGGGATCGGTCCGGACAGCTACACGGGATATCTGGTATCCACACTGCAGGGGTCGACGGAAACCACCTTTTATGTTCTTGCGGTCTATTTCGGGGCCGTTCAGGTGAAACGCGTGCGGCATACGCTGGCCGCGGCACTCACCGCCGACCTGGCAGGGGTTGCAGCGGCGGTGGCGGTCTGTTTTTTCCTCTACGGATAGGGAAATGGTTTACCAAAGAAGCATAGCGTTGTGATAGAGGAAGCGGATAATGGTCCCCCTATAAAAACGTTAGGCTGGCGGCCACAGGCCCTTTTCTTCCAAAACACCCCGTAGGACCTTTAATGCCACGTTGGTGGCCGGAATGCCTGCGTAGACAGCGGTTTGAAAGACGACTTCCGCGATCTCTTCAGGCTGGCATCCCACATTCAGGGCCGCGTGGATATGCAGTTTCAGCTCATCGGGCCTGGAAAGTGCGGTCAGAGCGGCCACCGTAATGAGTTGGCGCGTTTTATGGGGGATTTTTTCGCGGGCATACATCTGCCCGGTAATGAACAGGGAGAGATCCTTGGCCAGCCCTTTGTCAAAAGCGCGCCAGAGGTCATAGGGTTTTTCGTCCGTCACACCGTCGAAATAGAGTGCTGCCGTATCCCGGGTCTTCTCAGATATGGATTTACTCAAGGCGATATCCTTTCTTGTTAAGGTTATGGTTTAGGCCCACTAGCTGCGCACCTATTGCCCACCACACCGCGCTCGGAGATGCGTTCAATGCGCAACCGGACCAGCCGGCCCTGATCCAGCGTGTGGGAGGGAAAGATGACCGGAAGATAGTTGTCGGCCGTTCCCTTGACAAGCCCCTCTTCGGGGTCCTGCCACGTTTCCACGAGCACTTCAAAAGAATGATTCAAACAGCTTTCATAAAACCGCATCCGCTTTTCCCACCCCAATTCCCTCAGGTCCGCTGCGCGCGCCTTAATGGTGCCTGGATCCACGGGCGCTTTAAATGATGCCGCCGGTGTGCCGGGGCGTGCGGAGAAGGGGAAGACATGTAGGTAGGAAATGGGCAGATCCCGGATGAGCGAATAGGTGTTCATGTGGGCGCGTCGGTCCTCGCCGGGGAATCCGGCCATCACATCCACGCCGATGGCGGCAAGGGGAATTCGGGCGTGAATGGTTTGGATGAGCCTCCTAAAATATTTACGGGTGACCCGCCGATTCATGCGGTTCAGTATCCCTTCATCCCCACTCTGAAGGGGGATGTGAAAATGCCGGCAGAGCCATTCATTGTCGGCCATGCTGTCAATGAGGGCGTCGTCTATCTCTCCGGGCTCAAGGGAACTCAACCGGATCCGCAGGGGGAGGTGTTCTTTTCCGATCCGATCAAGGAGGGTGTTGAGCGTGTGTCCTTCCGCCAGGTCGTTTCCGTACTTGCCCAGATGAATACCCGTGAGGACCACCTCCTTAACCCCCTGGGCTGCAAACGCTGCCAGCATGGAAACCGCTTTTTCCGGCGGTAGGCTGCGGTAAGGTCCCCGGGTGTAGGGGACGATGCAATAACTGCAGAAGGATTCGCATCCGTCTTGGATCTTGAGATAGGCCCGGGTTCTTCCCGGAAAGGTGCTGATCTTCAGAAAATCATAGGGGGTGTCCGGTTCATAGGGCTGAAGGGCCACGGTTTTCGTTCGGGTGGAGAGGTGTTGTTGGAGCAGGTCCATCACCCGGCCCTTTGTCCGGTTGTCCGCAATGAGATGAATGCCCTCGATATCCTCCAGCTCCTGGGGAAAGGCCTGGGCATAACAGCCCACGGCGGCAACAACGGCGTGCTTGTTTTCTCTTATGGCCTTCCGGATGGCCTGCCTCGACTGGTGGGCCGCCCGGGTAGTGACGACACAGGTGTTGACGATGACCGCGTCGCAAGGTTCTCGGCCGGATGATCTGAACCATCCGGTTTTCCGGAGGTTCTCGTCGAAGTAGGCGGACTCATACTGATTCACCTTGCATCCCAGGGTGATGATTTTAAAAGATCGGGTCATGACATAAAAGATCAGCCACAAAGGCAACAAGACACAAAGGGCATTTTATAATTCAAGTTTCGATGCATCGCCTGACCGCTAACGCCCACAATAAATTCCGGCCAATTCATCTTCAGCTGAGGAGAAAAAGTGGTCTACACAAACCCGAAATCGGAACTCATGAGGGGCAGGTCTGAGGTCTCATTCTGACTGCTGACTCCTGTATTCTGTTTTCTAGTGCCTGCATATCCATCCCCCTCCGAGGACACGGTCATC
>JARRPY010000172.1:6377-12675 GCA_037382425.1 Deltaproteobacteria bacterium | reverse complement strand
GGTTAGATGGATTATGGATAATTTTCAACAGGCTTCTCGCCCATTTCATGCGGCGGTGTTCCAGGCATATAGAACGATGGCAGTGGCAACCGCCGCATTTAGGGAATCCACGCCCGTTGCCATGGGAATGGTGAGTTGGGCATGAGGGGTCAATGTTTTCGGTATTCCCGGTCCTTCCAGGCCGGGGAGGAGGCAAAAAGTGGCGGGGAATTTGAACGCCTGCAGATTGCCCCCTTCCAGAGAAAGCGTAATCAGGGGGATACCCCCGGTATTCAGATCCGCTATGCCGGGACCTTGGAACACGGGGACCCTGAAAATGGTGCTTCCCGCGCCCCTTAATGACTTGGGATGGAAGGGATGGGCCGCTTCTTTAAGCGCAACGATCCCGGAGACGCCCATGGCTGCTGCGGAACGGATGACTGCGCCCACGTTGACCGGGTCCTGAAACGGGATGCAGAGTGTGCAGCCGGTGGGGCATCGTGTCGGTGAGAACTCGGGAAGGGGACCCGGGCGAAGAAGGAGGAGCGGTTGTCTGGTGTCGAATAGATCCAGGAGACGAAACAGATCAGGGGCCAGGCGATAGCGAGGAAGATCTTTTACCCGGCTGGTGGAAAGCGGTTCGTGACCGGTTGAGAATATAACGCCTTCCACGTGTTGGGGAAAGGATTTCAACACTTCATCGACCTGTTTGGGGCCGGAGAGGATGGTCAGTCCCTCTTTCTTGATCCCCCTTGTCTTGCCCAGTCGTAGAAAAAGCCTAAACGTGGGATTGTCTCGGCTGACGATATCTTTGGTTTGCATGGCAGATCTTTTGGTCTCAAGGTCTCATGTCATATGTCTTTTAGACACTCCCGGACGTCCTCGCCTGAGACCGTATCCTGTCCATAAAAAAACGACAAGAGATCCTGAAATCGTCTGATAAGGCTTGGATCCCGGGTGGCCTCTTTGAGGCTCAATCTGTCTTTGATATCATAAAACGCCTTAAGCTTGATGAACAGTTCCCTGGCATGGGTGTCCGGATCCGCTTTTCTCTGTTCGATTTGGGCGGCGGTTTCAAGCAATGACAAGAGGGGCCCGCGGTACTGGCCCATCATTTTGTAATTGTAATAATAGGCCTCACGCGCTTCCTGATGTTCTTGCGGGGCGAAATGATCGATGGTTTCCATAAGCGTGTCAAATTCATCCTTCGGCTTGCGACCCTTTTTTATTTTCTTGACTGGCGAAAAGATATTTATGGGCATTTAACAGTCCTCCCTATTTCGAAACCAAGATATGCTGTGCCATCAGAGTTGCGGACCCGGATGGCGATTTCCTTTTAACAGTCCGATGAGCTCAATACTTAAGAAGGCCAATCCTGCAACCAAGATGATGGTGGGCCCGGAAGTGAGGTCATAGTAATAGGAGATGCTCAGTCCGATCAGCGTGAACAGTGTGCCCAGGCATGCGGAGATGACCATCATCTTGCGCAGGGAATGGGTGTATTTTTCCGCAATATATGGGGGAATGGTCATGAGAGCAATCACCAGAATCAGCCCGACGATGCGGATAATCATCACGATTGAGAGTGCGGTAAGCCCCAGGAGGGCAAAATAAAGTGGGGTGACCGGGACGCCCACCACAAAAGCGAAGGCATCGTCATATGACATGGCCACAAACTCTTTGAAGAGACCGAAAACCGTCAGGAGTATGATGCCGTCCAAAGCCCCCATGAGCCAGAGATCCGTCCGGGTCACCGCCAGTATGCTTCCGAAGAGATAGCTCATGAGATCTGCGTGATACCCGGGGGTCACATCAATCAGGATAATCCCGAGCGCCATCCCCACGGCCCAGAGGACCCCGATAATGGTGTCGGAACGGTGTTTACTTTTGAGGCTGACCACGCCCATGATCAGGGAAACGCCCAGGGCGAACAGTGCCGCACCCAGAGAAGGGGAAAATCCCAGAAAAATCGCAAGCCCGATGCCGCCGAATGCCGCGTGTGCGATGCCGCCTGAAATAAAGACCATCCTGTTGACCACAATCAGACTCCCGATAATGCCGCAGGAGATGCTGGCCAGGGTCCCCGCCACCAGGGCATTCTGCATAAAACCGAATTGAATGGCCTCCCACATGTTATTCCCCCCCATGTTCCGGAAGCACCCGGTGGGGGATGCCGTGGGCAATGAGATCCACGGGACACTGATAGGCCATGTCCAGCATTTCTCGGGTGATCTTTCCCTCTTCATGGAATATCAATCGCCTGTTGATGCAAGCGACCGATTTGACATACCTGGAAATTACCCCCACGTCATGCGTGATGGTAACGATGGTCACCCGTTGGTTCAGTTCTTTAAGGAACTCGTAGAGGTCTGTTTCGAATTCGGGGTCCACGCTGGCGGTGGGTTCGTCCAGAAAGAGGATCTCGGGCTGGGTAGCGAGGGCGCGGGCGATGAAGACCCTTTGCCTCTGCCCTCCGGAGAGGGTGCCCACCGCACTGTTTCTGTGCCCCCACATGCCGGCCTTTTTTAACACGTCTTCAACGATGGCCTTGTCTTCAGGGCTGTACCCCCTCCCCATGCGGGTTCTGCTGAGCCGTCCCATGAGCGCAACGTCCATGACGGAGACAGGGAAGTTCAGGTTAAAGTTGGTATTCTGAGGGACATACGCGATTCGGTTATGGGCGTCATGGGGGGCCTGTCCCAGAATCCGTATGGTTCCCTTTGCGGGCTTCTCCATCCCCAGGAGAAGTTTAAGGAGTGTGGTCTTGCCGCCGCCGTTGGGCCCGAGGATTCCCAGGAAATCTCCCTTTTGGAGGACAAAAGTGACGGCCTCCAAAATGGGCTGTTTCTCATAATAGAACCAGAGATTATTGACTTCGATGGCCGGTGTGTTATGCATGACGGATTACCGGTACGGCGTAAAGAGGTCTCTTGAAAAAGGATGATCCCCCACTCAGTCCGAAAGGGGCTCGATTTTCAGGCTGAAGTCTGCGGCCTTTGCGGAGTGAGTGAGTTCGCCCACGGAAATAAAGTCCACGCCGGTTTTTGCGATGTCCTCTACGGTTTTGAGCGAGACCCCGCCGGAGGCCTCCACCTTGGCCGCGCCGTCAACCAGCTCTACCGCCTTTTTCAATGCTTCCAGGGGCATGTTGTCGAGCAGGATAATGTCCACTCCGGCCATTAACGCCTCTTCCACGCCCGCCAGATCTTCCACCTCCACCTCAACGGCCAGGGTATGGGTCACCCGTTCCCCGGCCGCTTCTACGGCTCTCTTAATCGAACCGGCAGATGCGATGTGGTTGTCCTTGATCAGAACACCGTCAAAAAGACCGAAGCGATGGTTGCGTCCCCCGCCGGTCCGAACGGCATATTTGTCGAACCATCTGAGGCCGGGTGCGGTTTTTCGAGTGTCGAGGATTTCGGCCCGGGTGCCCTTGACCTTTTCCACATATCGATGGGTAAGGGTGGCGATGCCGCTCATTCTCTGAAGAAAGTTGAGTGCGGTGCGCTCCCCTTTTAGAATGGCCTCGAGTGATCCGTGCATGGTGGAGACCACCTGTCCTGACGAAATCGACTCTCCGTCGCGGCAGGCCCGCTGAAAGGTGATGTCTCGGCATATCTCCCGGAACGTCAATTCAAATACGTGCATTCCCGCTAGGATCATTCCCTCACGGGCGATTAAATATGCCGTGCCCGATTGATCATGCGCCAAGACGGCCTGCGTGGTCACGTCACCCGGTCCCAGATCTTCCTCCAGGGCCGTGCGAATGGCTCGCTCCATCATGAAATTGATCTCATTCATCGATGCCCTCGAGGAATGACAGGTTCTCTTTCAACTTGGAGAGTTTGGCGGAAAGGCCCGCCACCTTGTCCCTGACTTCAGAGACGATTTCAGGCGGCGCTTTTTTAAGGAACCCTTGGTTCGAGAGCTTCTTATTGGCGGCCTCATAGTCCTTTTCGAGCTTCTTCATTCCCTTCCTGATGCGCTGTTTTTCTTCTTCAAAGTCTATGAGTCCCTTTAGGAGCACATGGATGGAGATCTGGTCAAACACTGCCGTGGCCGACCCTTCCGGTTTCGGGAGGCCGTCACCCACTGATGCGGTCTCTACCTTTGCGAGGACCTTGATATGATCCATGTTTCGATTCAGGATTTCTCTATGGGTGTCGCGTGCGGCATCTACAACCACGCTGACATTCTTGGACGGGGGGATGTTCATTTCTCCACGAATGTTGCGGATGCCCGTAATGACGCCCATCAGAATGTCCATTTCTTCCAGGGAGGTGTCATCGGAAGGGAAATCCGAAGCCTCTGGAAAACGGGCGATCATGATGCTCCCTTCGGTACCCGGCATTCGTTGCCATATCTCTTCGGTCACAAAGGGCATGAAGGGATGGAGCAGTTTAAGCGATGCCGCCAATACCGCTTGAATGGTGGCGACCGTGGCCTGTTTCAGCGAAGGGTCTTCGCCGTATAGATGGCGTTTGGCCATTTCAAGATACCAGTCACACACCTCATGCCAGACAAACTGATAACAGAGGTCTGCGGCCTCATTGAACTGATAGGCGTCTATGGCTTGGGCCACCGCTTCACTCACGGATGCGAGCCGGGTGAAGATCCAGCGCTCGGCCAGGGTCATGGCACCGTCTTCGGGCCTTTCCGCTTTGGTTTCCTCCATGTTCATGAGGGCAAAGCGAGCGGCGTTCCATAGTTTATTGACAAAGTGTCGATACCCTAAAATTCGTTCTTCAGAGAGTTTGATGTCTCGCCCCTGGGCGGCCAGGGCCGCCAGGGTAAAACGGAATGCATCGGTCCCGTACTGATCCATTACCTCGAGCGGGTCGATGACATTGCCTTTTGATTTGCTCATCTTTTTCCCCTCGGCGTCACGTACCAGGGCATGGATATATACATCTTTAAATGGGATATCGCCCATGAAGTGGATCCCCATCATCATCATCCTGGCCACCCAGAAGAAGAGGATATCGAAGCCCGTTACCAGCGCAGCAGTGGGGTAGAAGGTGGACAGCTCAGCGGTTTCATCCGGCCAGCCAAGGGTTGAAAACGGCCAGAGTGCCGAGCTGAACCAGGTGTCCAACACATCGGTTTCTTGCGCAAGGTCCTGTCCGCCGCACCCGGTGCAGGCCCTGGGGGGTTCCTTTGCCACATGGATTTCACCACATGTGTTGCAATACCATGCAGGGATTCGATGGCCCCACCATATCTGTCGGGAAACACACCAGTCCCGAATGTTGTCCATCCAGTCAAAATAGACGCCTTCCCAGTTGTTGGGATAGATGTGCGTTTTGCCGGATTTGACCGCGTCACCGGCCTTCTGAGCGAGGGGCGCGGTCCTGACGAACCACTGCTTGGAGAGGAGGGGTTCGATCATGGTTTTGCATCGGTAACAGTGTCCAATGGCATTTTGATACGGTTCTATCTTTTCAAGAAGGCCGATATTTTCGAGATCCTGGACAATCCGCTCCCGGCACTCGAACCGATCCATGCCCTGATAGGGACCGGCGAGTTCGTTCATGATGCCGTTCTCGTCAATGACTTTGACCCGGTCGAGATGATGGGTGTTCCCGATGTCAAAATCGTTTGGATCGTGGGCGGGGGTGATTTTAAGTGCCCCGGTGCCGAACTCGGTATCCACGTAGGTGTCAAAAATCACCGGGATCGATTTGTTGAGCACCGGGAGTAATACATTTATTTCACCGAGATCCATATACCGTTCATCTTTCGGATTAACGGCCACGGCAGTGTCCCCGAGAAGGGTTTCCGGACGGGTGGTGGCTACCACGAGGTGGCCCTCGCCCTTTTCAAACGGGTACCGAATATGATACAGCCGGCTTTCCTTTTCGTAGTGTTCCACTTCGAGGTCGGCGAGGGCCGTATGGCATCTGGGACACCAGTTGATAATATAATCGCCCCGATAAACGAGCCCTTCTTCATAAAGCCTCACAAAGACCTCTTTCACCGCCCGCGACAAGCCCTCATCCATGGTGAATCGCTCACGACTCCAATCACAGGAGCACCCCAACCGTTTGAGTTGGTTGAGGATAAGCCCCCCGTATTTTTCTCTCCACTCCCAGACCAGTTCGATGAACTTGTCGCGTCCCACCGCATGGCGGTCCGTCCCTTTGGAGGCCAGGTCCTTCTCCACCACGTTTTGAGTGGCGATGCCTGCGTGATCGGTCCCCGGCTGCCACAGGACGTTGAATCCCCTCATCCGTTTGAATCTGCAGAGGATGTCCTGAAGGGTGTTATTGAGGGCATGCCCCATGTGAAGGGTCCCCGTCACATTGGGGGGCGGTATGAC
>JARRPY010000172.1:0-6339 GCA_037382425.1 Deltaproteobacteria bacterium | reverse complement strand
AGCTCCTTTTTTGCTCGAGGGTGTCCTCGGCCAAGCGATTCAGTGAATCCTTATTTATCAGGGTAAATCAGATCCTTCAAGCCCATTTCATACGGGTCAAAGAAAAAGGGGGTTGCAGTTCCGCTACAACCCCCTGATGGCTATTCAAATCTTGCGGTTCTGATCTCTGATGTTATCCGGTCACTCGCCGGGAGGTGCCAGGCTATCCTTGAGCGAATCAATGGCCTCTTTAATCACCCTCTCGGATACCTCGGCCACGGTCTCTCTCACGGTCCGCTCGACCACGTCCTTGATCACGGGAATCAGGATCGCCTCGATTCTCTCCTCTGAAATTCTCGGGGTTTCATCAAGCCCCCGGGGTGATGTGTCTTTGTCCTCCACTTCCTCAACCGCTTCCAGAGAGATGGTGGGCGTTTCGTCGAGATCCTCAGGGGCCGAGCGCGTTTCCTCCATCTGAACCCGAGCCCCCACAGAGGTGTCGTTATCCGCCCGGGCTGACGGGGCCGGTTTTTCGGTATCTCGATCCCCTGTTTTGGTGTCATTCATTTCCAGTTCAGTCTCTAACCCCGCAATAATCTCATCCAGGTTGTCATCGTTAGAGTCGAGGATGGACTTGCCTGCTTCTTCCGTTTGTTCTGATTCCTGTTCAAACTCGAAATCGGAAGGGCGATCCTCGATCCCTTTTCCCTTTTTGATCAGGTCCGTCAGTTCGATGATGTCATCATCGGAGGTATCACTGTCTTCCGATGACCCCTGAGACGCGCCTGGGGAGGTAGCTCCCCGCTTCTCTCTGTCGTATTCGAATGGGTCTCGTTGGTCCATGCTCATCGTCTACTCCCGGCTAATGATTATCTGAGACAAAACTGATCGATAAAATACCAAGAGGGCGTTTCTTTGTCAAGCGATCTCTACTTGGCATAGCTATGAAGCCCCGCGAGAAAGTTGACCCCGAAATAAGTGAACAGCACACAGCAAAAACCCACGAAAGAGAGCACAGCAATTTTTTTCCCTTTCCATCCCCTGACCAGTCGGGAATGGATAACGGACGCATAAATCAACCAGGTGATGAGCGACCATGTTTCCTTGGGATCCCAACTCCAGTAACTCCCCCACGCGCTATGGGCCCACACGGACCCCGTGATAATGCCGAGGGTCAACATCAGAAACCCGATGACGATCATCTGATAATTCAATTCGTCCAGGATGTCCTGTCCGGGAATGAGTTTCAGAAAGATGTTTTTCCTTACCGGGGTATCCCTCTGTTTTAAAAGATACATGATGCTGAGCCCGAACGAAAGACCGAAGGCGGCGTAGCCGAAAAAACAGGTAATCACATGGCTGATGAGCCAATTGCTTTTAAGGGCGGGGACCAGGGGCTGAATTTTGCTGCTGATACCGGTGGAGAACGAGGCATAGGCCATGGCCAGAAATGCCAGTGGGGTGACGAAGGTTCCCAGTGTCCGGTTTTTGGTTCGCCATTCCACAATCAGATAGAGGAAGATGATGGTCCATGTGAAGAAGATGAGGGATTCGTAGAGATTCGAAAACGGGGCATGACCGATTCCCAGATGATAGGATTCAATCCACCTGAACACAATGCCCACACTCTGGGCCGAGAGACCCAGCACCGTGACCCAGGTCGCCAATTTTCCAAAAACAGATCTTCCCATGACCATGAACAGGAGGTACAGGAAGAACGCGACGAAGTAGACAAATGTGGTGTAGCTGAGAATAATAGAATTGATCATCCGGTTTGGCCCTTCTGTACTAAGTGTTTCAGATTATCCGTTAAACGATCCAGTTCTCTTTGAAGCCCCACCGGGTTCTTGCTGCAGGTACCGGCGATGTCGATGCGCAGGCCATCCGCTGTTTTTGACACCCTTACCCATATCCGTCTGTGAGATGTGAAAAATGTAATAAAAAGCCCGGCTACCATGAGAAAACAGCCCAGCCAAACAATGGGCACCCCCGGGTCTTTGTTGACCTGCAGCCCCGTATAATAGCGTGTATCCAACTTTTCAAGCTGGAAGGTGTAGGGGGCAAAAGCAGAGGCATTGAACTTGGGCGAATTGAGCATGGCGGGCGGGAGAATCGCTTTGGCCCGCTCCCGATCTCTGAATATCCAGAATTCCGTCGTCTTACCGTTTTTTGGTTTGACGGATACCAATGCGGCCGGCCCGAGATCCATGATGTTGGCGCGCAGATCCATGACACGAAAGGTGCCTTCACCCCCCGGGAGCGAAAGGGATTTTCCGGCTTCAGCCTCGATGGAGAGGGGATTCGATTCATCGCCGGTCTTGACGATTTTAAGATGCACGGTTCGACCCGGCACTGTGCCGTAATTGGACTGGTAAAAGGTGACCCCGTTAAACGTGGCGGGATGGTTGACGCGGATGGATTGACGCATGATCTCTTGCCCATCCTTCCGGAAGGTAACGGCCGACCGATACTCCTTAGGGGCGCCGTTTTCATAGAAATCCACGTTGAAATCATCACAGGTGACCTCGAATCCGAGCGGTATGGGGCGCATGCTTTTTCTCGAAATCGCCGTGTCCACTGTTTCGCCTTCCACAATATTCACATACGCCTCGAACCCAAAGAAGGATCCCACCAGGGATCCGACCAATATGAACAAGACACTTAAGTGAACCAGATAGACGCCGAAAAGGGCGTACCCGCCTCGTTCACCATAGAAAAAGTGATCCCGCCCCACCGCCTTTGCACGGAGTTTTTTGTATTTTGAGGTCAAAAAGTCATGGACGGCCGTACTGGTTTCTGTTTCGGGGGCATGAGTGGTAAATGTATTTTCGGGCGGCAGGTTTTCAAATGGCTTTTCCCGGTCGGGCCTGGGCCGTGTGGTGAACCGTTTCCAGGTCCCCTGGAACCGATCCAGGGAGCAAACGACGATGTTCAATGTCAAAAGCCCCATGAGGATCCTGAACCACAGGGAGTGGTACACGTCAAACAGATCAAGCGAGACAAAGAGACGGCGCACAAAGGGGCTCAGCGTCCTGGCGAACTCCGCCGCCCCCTCCGACTGGGGGATGAGGGTCCCCAACACAGAGACCATGGCGAGGATAATCAAAAGCGCAACGGTCAGTTTTACCGAGCTGAAAATGGCCCATATGATGTTTGGCCTCTTTTTTGTTTGGTCAGTTTTCATGGACTCATGCTATAACAGAGTTGTCCGACTACCTCAATCTAATTTTATTCAAAGGGTTTGACCATTTGCTTCAAACCCGGTATAATTTGTTGTTAAATGCCGAATCGTGTGTGTTCCGAAGGAGATTTTTATGCTTGATTTGAAATTTATCAGATCGAATCTTGAAGGCATCCAGAAGATGCTGTCCAACAGAGGATATGATCTGGACATCTCACGGTTCGAGGCATTGGATCGTGAGCGGAGAGAGCGACTGACGGACCTCGATCAATTACGCCACAGGCGCAACCGGGTGAGCGAAGAAATTGCGGCCATGAAAAAGAAGGGGGAAGATGCCTCGGGGATCATCCGTGAGATGAAGGCTGTCTCCGCCGAAATCAAAGAAAAAGAGAAGTCGCTGCCCGAGGTGGAACAGGCGCTCGATGACATGCGGATGCTCATCCCCAACATGCCGGATGACGCCGTCGAGATCGGTCGGGATGAAACAGACAACCCGGTGCTTCGTCACTGGGGCGAAAAAAAGGAATTTGATTTCGAACCGGCCCCCCATTGGGAGATCGGGGAACGGTCGGGTATGCTCGATTTTGGCCGTGCCGCAAAAATGGCGGGGGCCCGGTTTGCGCTCTATAGGGGGGCGGGGGCCCGGCTCGAAAGGGCGTTGATCAATTTCATGCTTCAGGTTCATACCGAGGACCACGGGTATGTGGAGATCCTCCCGCCGTTCATGGTCAACACGGCGTCCATGACCGGTACGGGACAGTTGCCCAAATTCAAGGAAGATCTGTTCAAGGTGGACGGATGGGACCTTTATCTGATTCCTACGGCCGAGGTCCCTGTGACCAACATCCACCGCGAGGAGATCCTCGAAGACGAAGATCTTCCGATTCGCTATGTGGCTTATACCCCTTGTTTCAGATCAGAGGCCGGATCCTACGGCAAAGACACCCGGGGGCTCATCCGGCAGCATCAATTCAATAAGGTGGAACTGGTCAAGTTCACGAGACCCGAGAACTCTTTCGATGAACTGGAAAGTCTGACGCGAAATGCGGAGGAGATTCTGCGGCGTCTCGAACTCCCCTATCGGGTGATTTCCCTCTGTACCGGGGATTTGGGATTTTCCGCGGCAAAGACTTATGACCTCGAAGTGTGGCTTCCGGGTCAGGGCCTTTACCGTGAGATATCGTCGTGCAGCAATTTTACGGCGTTTCAGGCGAGGCGCGCCGGCATTCGTTTCAGGCGGAAGAAGTCCGGCAGCACCGAACTGGTGCATACGCTCAACGGCTCGGGCTTGGCAGTGGGTCGAACGCTGGTGGCCATTTTGGAGAACTACCAGCAGGCGGATGGGTGCGTGACCATCCCCGAGGCCTTACGCCCCCATATGGGCGGTGTGGATACCATTCCTTAGATTTGGTTGTATGACCCTCAATAATCGCTACTCTCATGGATGGCGGGAAAGCCGCAAGAGCCGGGAGCGAACTCGGCCCGGAAAGGCCCTGTTCCGCATGGGGCGGGGGGTGGTGTTCTGGCTCGGTGCCATACTGGGCGGTGTTTCCCTCCTCTTTTTCGCCGGCACCTGGATTTACGGTATGATTGGGCCGGAGGAAGACGGGATGCCGCCGAAAATGGCTTCTGACCCTACCGCCATGGACGTCGACAATCACGAGCCCTCCCCGCTAACCCTCAAGAAGCTGGATTGGTCGTCGGTAAACCTCTCCGATCGGTTTTCATTTCGTCAAGACGGTATATCCATTACCGTGGAATCGACTTTGGATCCCGAGCTCCAGCAGTATATCATCGATCTTCTGAAGCGGTCCGGCACGGAGAAAGCCGCGGTGGTGGCGCTGCGGCCGGATGACGGACGAATTCTGGCCATGGTGAGTTACGATAAGAGGGGACATCATGAGAGACTCTGCCTGAAGGCAGATTTCCCTGCTGCCAGTCTGTTCAAGATCGTCTCCGCAGCGGCTGCCTTGGAGGAATCCGGTTTCACGCCACAAAAGCCGGTCTATTATAATGGCCGGAAATATACCCTGTACAAACGGCAGTTAAAACAGACCCACAACCGGTATACCCAGAAGATGCCCTTCAAGAAGGCGTTCGGCTTATCCATCAATCCTGTTTTCGGTAAACTCGGGATTTATACGCTTGGCCGGGAAACCATGACGGCGTGCGCCGAGAAGTTCTGTTTTAACCAGTCCATACCCTTTGATCTTCCGGTGCAGAAGAGCGTGGTCCATGTGCCTGAGCAAGACTTTGGTTTGGCAGAAATTGCGTCAGGGTTCAACAAAATTACCCGGATTTCTCCTCTGCACGCGGCGCTTCTCGCTGCCACCGTAGCCAACGACGGCGTGATGATGAAACCGTGGGTGATCAAACGGATTTACGGGGAGGGCGGCGAACTCCTTTTTGAAAACAGGCCCAGACAATTGACGACCGCTATAGACCGGAACACGGCGAACGACCTCAGAATTATGATGCAGGAAACCGTTAAGTCCGGCACGTGCCGGCGATCATTCTGGAGACTCAGGAAAAAGAAGTGTTTCAGAAACGTCGAGATGGGGGCCAAAACCGGCACCATCAATGATCGGAACGATGAATTCAAGTACGACTGGCTCACCGCCTTTGTGTTGCCTCCGGACGGCAAGAAGTCCCTCTGTATCGCCGTCATGGGGGTTCACGGAAAGGTGCTCGGTATTCGGGCGAACCGGCTCGGCCGGTATATTATCGATCATTACATCTCTTCTTAGGGCTTGCGCAAAAATAAGTTCGCAGAATTGACGCTCAGATTTGGGACAGATTTGGTCGTCGCGATTGAGTGAAGCCACAGGAATAGTGAACTATTTCGAGGACTTCACAATTGAGCGGCGGCCGAAGATGGCCCGAAGCTGAGATGGGAAAATGTGAAGTTATTTTTGCGCGAGCCCTTAATCAAGACACGCCTTAACAAATCCGTAGAATAGGGGGGCGGGTTTTTCCATCCTGGATTTGAGTTCCGGATGGGCCTGGGTGGCGGCAAAGAATTTGAGGTCGGGTAACTCGATAAACTCCACCAGTTTACCGTCCGGGGATTTGCCTGAAAAACAAAGCCCTTTTTCCCGGAGCGCTTCATGGTATTCAGGGTTCACTTCGTAGCGGTGCCTGTGCCTTTCAGATACCTCTGAGGCACCATATAGGGCGTG
>JARRPY010000171.1:0-6343 GCA_037382425.1 Deltaproteobacteria bacterium | reverse complement strand
CTTAACTCCGGTTGAAATAAAATTAATGGAAATCGCCCGTGCCCTGGCCATGAAACCGAAACTGCTTCTCATGGACGAGGCCAAGGCCGGAATGCACCCAAAAGACATCGATCAAATGGTCGGGTTCATCAAGCGGGTGGCAGAGGAAGAACATATTGCCATCGTGTCCATGGTGGAGCATATCATGCGGGCGGTAGTGGGTATGGCCGAAAAGGTGATTGTGTTGCACCAGGGAGAAAAGATCGTTGACGCCCCCACCAAAGAGGCTCTGGAAAATTCCAGGGTGGTGGAGGTTTACCTGGGCCGCGCGCCGGAGGCGTAAGCATGCTGAAGGTAACAGAACTCGAATCAGGCTATGGACCCATGCAGGTGCTGTGGAAGCCGAGCCTGCACGTCAAGAAAGGATCCATCACCTCTCTTCTGGGACCCAACGGTGCCGGCAAGAGCACACTACTCATGACGGTATTCGGTTCGGTTCCGCCCTGGCGGGGAACGGTCCTTTATGAGGGTGCGGATGTCACCAACCTTCCCACCCACAAGAAGGTGGACATGGGCGTGGCCCTGGTGCCCGAAGGCAAACACCTCTTTCCCAACATGACCGTCCATGAAAACCTCCTTATGGGGGCCTATCTCAAGAAGGCCATGGCCCACAAAGAGGAATCCCTTACCCTGGTGCACACCCTGTTCCCCAGGCTCAAGGAGCGGGAGGATCAGACGGCCGGATCCTTAAGCGGCGGGGAGCAGCAGATGGTCACCATCGCCCGCGCCCTCATGACCCGGCCTCAACTGATCATGCTGGACGAACCGTCTCAAGGCCTGGCCCCCCTGCTGGTCCAGGAGGTCTTCGACACCATCCAGAAAATGAAAGACGATATCGGCCTGACGGTCCTTCTCATCGAACAGAATGCGGATGCCTCCCTCAATGCCGCGGATTATGTCTATATCATGCATGAAGGACAGATCAAGGCGGAAGGGAGTCCGGATGAGATCAAAGGTTCCGCGGAGATCAGAGAGGCCTATCTGGGTGTGTAGGTGTTGACCCTCATTGGGAGATCCGCCAGACTCCTCTATCGAATCCTCTTTCTCCGAAGCGGGGTATTCAAGAAGCGCCAATTTCTATCCTAAAAGCCATCCAGTATTCGATAAACTATCCCCCATCCAATGTAGTGCGAACTTGAGATTCTCGGTGAGCGTATTTCTCGCAGATTATTGCAGAATTCTTCAGTGGAATGGGGGGAATGATCTGGTTCTATGGCATCCTAACCAGAAAACAGATGGATGGTCTTTTTCTATTGACGGAATCCAGTAAGTAATCTGGGGCATACCCATGACTGGTCTAGACTGGATTGTGCTTTGTGCATACATTGTCTTCATCATCGGCATGAGCGGATGGATCGGCCGGCGTCAGAAATCCCAGGAGGATTATTACCTGGGCGGCCGCTCCATGCCGGCGTGGCAGATTGCCCTGTCCATCATGGCCACTCAAGTGGGTGCCATCAGCCTGGTGGGGGCCCCGGCATTTATCGCCATCCGGAGCGGCGGGGGGCTTGTCTGGTTGCAATATGAATTTGCCATCCCCTTGGCCATGGTGTTCATCATGCTGATCATGGTCCCTCTGTATCACCGCACCCGTGCCGTTACCATATATGAATATCTGGAGAAACGTTTCGGCAGACCCACGCGGATGTGCATCAGTGCCGTATTCCTGGTCAGCCGGGGGCTGGGTTGCGGGGTAGCGCTCTTGGCCACGGCCATTGTCACGGCCGTATGTCTTGAGTGGCCGCTGTGGCAGACCATCCTGTTGATTGGTGTCGTATCCATTGTGTATACGACGTTCGGCGGGATCGTGGCCGATATCTATTCGGATATCATTCAACTCATCATTTTGTGGGGCGGATCATTCCTCACCATTTTTGTTTTGGCGGGCATGTTGAGTCCACAGGACCTCTCACAGTTGATGAAGGCGCCCCATCGATTAGCGGTGTTTGATTTCGGGGGTAGTGGACTGGGGGATGGTCAGACATTTGGCTTCTGGCCCATGCTGACGGGCGGTTTTTTTCTGTATCTCTCTTATTACGGTTGTGACCAGAGCCAGGCCCAGCGCCTCCTGACC
The DNA here is from genome assembly GCA_037382425.1 of Deltaproteobacteria bacterium. Taxonomy (GTDB): domain Bacteria; phylum Desulfobacterota; class DSM-4660; order Desulfatiglandales; family Desulfatiglandaceae; genus JAIPDZ01. The sequence goes on along the minus strand of JARRPY010000171.1, from coordinate 4,230 downwards.
ACCGCTACGCCAAAAGAAGCCCAAAAGGCCTTGATGATCAACGGTATCCTGCGATTTTTGTTGGTCTTGACCTATTGCGTCGTGGGCGTCCTGTTGATCCCGTTTCTGTTAAGCCATCCGGAATTTGCGGCAAGAGTGGAAAATCAACAGGCCGACTTCCTGCTTCCCTATTTTCTCATCCAATATTTTCCCAAAGGCATCCTGGGCATTCTCATCGCCGGTTTTTTTGCCGCTTCCATGTCGAGCATCGACAGCGCACTCAATTCGCTCAGTGCCGCCACGTATCGGGATTTCCTGATGGGATCATTTCCCAGGCTGTCCGTCATATCCAATGCAGGACAGGTCCGTCTGTCGCGCTGGTTAACGATTTTCTGGGGCGGCATCGCCACATGGTTTGCATTGAAGATGATCGGGGGATCCGAGACCGTCCTGGAATTGGTCAACAAGATCGGCTCTGCCTTTTACGGCCCGGTTTTGGCCGTCTTTTGGTTGGGTATGCTGACCCGGCGAGCTTCGGAGGCCGGCGCTGTCAGCGGGCTAATAGCGGGCGTGGGATTCAATATTTTCCTGTGGCAATTCTGGGGTTCTGAGGTGTCGTGGCTGTGGTGGAACGTGTCGGGTTTTTTGGTGGCCTTCGGCGTCGGCTATGGACTCAGCCGGATAATCGCTGCCAAGGCCTTCCAGGGGGAGTTCACCCTCGGCATCAATGAGATAATAAAGGGGGTCTCCTCTCGGAAAAGATACTATCTTGCCCTCCTGGCGGCTTTTGCGGCGATGCTTATATTTAGTTTTGTTTTGCAGACCCAGTTGATGCATTATTCAGGTTGAAGGCATCAAAAAAGGATTCCCACCAGGCATCCGGTCATGCAGGTGGCGATGGTGCCCGCCACAATGGATCTGAATCCTAAGGCCACGATTTCGGATCTTCTCTCCTTGACCATGGCCCCCATGCCGCCGATCATGATCCCCAGGGAGCCGAGGTTGGCAAACCCGCACATGGCGTAGACCATGATCAGACGGCTCCTCTCAGTGAGCGCCCCTTTAGGCAGGGCCGCCAGGTCCATATAGGCGAGGAGTTCATTGAGTATGGTTTTGGTGCCCATCAGCGCGCCGGCCGTGGGGGCCTCGGACCAGGGGATTCCCATGAGCCAGGTGACGGGGGACATGAGGTAGCCCAACAGCCGCTGAAAGGTGATCGGTTCTCCCATGAAGGGGGGGAGATGGGCAAGCATCATATTGAGGAGATGAACCAATGCCACAAAGACCACCAACAGGGCGACGATGTTTAAAAGAAGTTCGATCCCCGCGAGGGTTCCACGGGTAATGGCGTCCATGGCACTGCTGGCTCCCCTGGGCACCTCGACAGACTGCTCGACAGAATCCGTTGTTTCCGGGATCATCAGCTTGGAGACGGTTATCGCGGCGGGCGCACTCACAATCGAGGCGATGAGGAGGTGCCCCATGACGCCGGGGATCACATCTCGAAGGAGGGAGGCATAGAGCACCATGACCGTGCCGGCTATGGTCGCCATCCCGCATGTCATGATGGTAAAAAGCCCGCTCCTCGAGATTTCTCTGAGGTAGGGCCTGACCAACAGCGGGGATTCCACCATGCCCACGAAGACATTGGCCGCACTGCCGAGTCCTTCCACCCCACCGATTCCCAGGGTTCGCTGAAGCACCCACGAAAAACCCCTCACCACCACCGGAATAACGCGCCAGTAAAAGAAGAGGGAAGACAGCGCGCTCATAACCAGGAGGAGGGGAAGGCCTCTAAAGGCCAGAATGTAGCTGGCCCCAGGTACCGCCTCCTTAAAGGGAAGGGGCCCTCCGCCCAGATAGCCGAACACGAAGCCGGTTCCTGCCCGGGTGGATTTTTCTATGGCCCCGACGGCGTGGTTCAGCCACAGAAATACGTCACTGCTTCCTGGAAACTTGAGGAAGAGGAGCGCGAGGCCGAGTTGAAGTCCGAATCCCGGGAGGATGGTCCTAAAACGGATATCCCTTCTTTTCTCGGAAAAGAGCCATGCCAGGAATGCCAGGGCAAAGAATCCTATGAGGCTTTGGAGTCGGAGCATGGTATGATGGGAAATAGGGATCTTTATGATGGGTCAGCCCCCGCCATGGCACGGCGGTCCGTCCCAGCCGAAATCATGGCCTGTAAAGATGTGCTGCCGATGGTATATGTGAAGGCGCTTTTTGTCAACGTGGGATCGCAGGCGGCCCATGGAGATTTCCATTTGACAACACCAAGCGATCTTCATATAGTCACGCCCTAAAAATTGGGCGTTTGATGGAGTCGAAATATGAGGGGGTCTCTTCCGCCCCGTGCCTCTGAGCGCAGGGTCGAAGAAAACGCGAGGTCAGTAGAAAGAGATAAAGGGAGGTGCAGGTTTGAAACACCTTTTTTCGCCTTTCGAGATCAAGAATTGCCATCTTGAGAACAGGATCGTCATGCCGGGATTGGCATCGTTCCTGATCGAAAATGACGGGTCGATTACGGAGAAAACAGTAGAGCATTACCGGCTTAGGGCAGCGGGCGGGCCAGCGATGGTCATCGTAGAGGCCTGTGCGGTGTCCCCAGAAGGGATTGTTTCGCCCCACCAGGCGAGAATTTACGATGATCGTTTTGTGGAGGGGCTCGCGAAAATCGCCGAGGCCATGCGATCCGAAGGTTCCGTTCCGGCCGTTCAACTTCACCACGGCGGCAGACAGACCTCGGTTAAAGTCATCAAACAGATGCCGGTGGCGCCGTCGCCCCTCCCTTGTCCCACCATCCGGGGGGAGGTGAAGCCCCTCGAGATCGAGGAAATTCAGACCCTCGTCCAAAATTTTGGAGATGCGGCCGATCGGGCTGTGGCGGCTGGATTCGATCTCATTGAAATCCATGGGGCCCACGGGTATCTCATCAATCAATTCCTCTCCAGGTTTTCAAACATTCGGGAAGACGAATACGGCGGAGATATCGCCGGAAGGACTCGCTTCGCCCGGGAGGTCGTAAAGGAAATAAGAGAGCGGGTGGGGGAGGATTTCCCCATCTCTTTTAAGATCAGTTCGATGGAGTTTGTCAAGGATGGCCTGGATGTTGATGAGAGCATTGAAATCCTCAAGTTGCTGGTGGATGAGGGAGTCGATATCGTTCAGGTGTCCGCGGGAAACGACGCCACCCCCGAATGGATCTGCCAGCCCATGTTCATGAAAAAGGCGTGCCTGAGCGATTATGCTGAACAGATTGGACATGCCCTTCATGTCCCGATTATGGCGGTGGGGCGGATCAATGACCCCTTGCTGGCGGATCAAATCGTGGCCGAAGGAAAGGCCGATCTGGTCTGTATCGGTCGTGGCCTTCTGGCCGACCCTGAATTTCCCAAAAAGGCCAAAGAAGGCCGGGTGGAGGATATCCGGACGTGTATTGCGTGTAACACCTGCATGCAATCGATTTTCAGGAGGGGACGGGTAGAATGCCTTGTTAACCCGGTTCTGGGACGGGAAAAAGAGATGGCTTTTCGTCCGGCCGAAAAAATAAAGAAGGTCTTGGTCATTGGCGCCGGACCCGGTGGGTTGAATGTGGCATGGGTGGCGGCCCGCAGAGGCCACGACGTCCACTTGTTTGAAAAACAGTCCGTGGTGGGCGGGCAGCTCGTTTTTGGAAGTGTTACCCCATACAAAAAGGAACTCTACAACCTGATTCGGTTTCAGAAGCGACAGATCGAAAGATTCGGGGTGACGTGCCACCTAAACACCGAGGTCACCAAAGAACGGATTGAAGCCGAGGCCCCCGACGTGGTGATACTGGCCACGGGTTCCGTTCCCGCCTATCCGCCGGTGGAAGGCATGGAAGCGACGAAAGTTGCCTCGGTAATGGATGTGATGGGAACCGACCAGGACGTTGGGCAGAAGACCGTGGTCATCGGCGGGGGGCCCACGGGATGTGAGGTCGCCTACCACCTTTCAGGAGACGGCAGCCCGGTCACCATTCTGGAAATGCTCCCGAAAATAGGCACCGGTCTGGAGAGTATGACCAAGAAACTCCTTTTAAGGAAACTCAAAGAAAACCATGTCCAGGTCAAGACCGAATGCAGGCTCAAACGCGTGGAGGCAAACGGCGTCCTCATTGAGAATAAGGACGGTCAGGAAGAGTTCATCGAAGCGGAAAAAATCGTGACCGCCATCGGGACCCGGCCGGATAACCGCTTATACGAACAGATCAAAGACATGGGGATCGAAATT
>JARRPY010000170.1:0-9081 GCA_037382425.1 Deltaproteobacteria bacterium | reverse complement strand
CATGACGGGATTTCTTAAATATTTCAAGCAGCCCAAAAAACGCCCGGAACACGAGCAGTTGAGTATCGGTTTTACCAACGGATATCACCTCTCCTATGACTGCAGGAGGAAGTTGGGAAGGATTCGGCTCATCGACGATATGAAAGCCTTTATCTCCAAAAAGAACCTGGGCCCGGATGCGCTGGATGAACGATTTGATGCGGAAGCTTTCCTGGAGCGGCTGAACACCACGCGATCGGCCATCAAATCCGCGCTCATGAACCAGAACGTCATAGCGGGCATCGGCAACATCTATTCCGATGAAATGCTGTTCCAGGCGGGGATTTATCCCAAAATGAAAACCGATCGAGTCAATGACCGTTCGTTTCAGACCTTGTTCAACGTCATGAAGGACGTTCTTACCAAGGCCATAGCGTGCGGCGCCAAGCCGGACGAACTGCCGGGTACCTACATCATTCCCAGACGGGCCAAGGATGGGGAATGCCCAAAGTGCGGCACCAAACTGAGCAAGATCACCATTTCGGGCCGCTCCTGTTACTACTGTCGTCGATGTCAGCCCGAACGATGAAATAAACCGAAATCGAACCATACAGAGAGGACGGAGCGCATGGGATTACCTCAACTCCATAAGATATTCGAACCGGAATCCATTGCCGTGGTGGGTGCCAGTGACACTCCGGAAAGCATCGGCCGGGCCATTATGCAGAATCTAATCCAGGAAGGGTATGAGGGACGAATCATCCCCATAAATCCAAACCATTCCGAAGTGGCGGGCATCAAGACCCATTCGTCCCTCTCCGACATGGCGGCGGGCGCGGATCTGGCCATCATCGCCACCCCCATTACCACGGTCCCCGGGATTATCCGGGAATGCGTGGATATGGATGTGGGCGGGGCCATCGTCATCTCGGCCGGGGGACGGGAAACCGGAGCCAAGGGCAGGGAAGTGGAGGAGGAGATCCAACGCGAAGCCGCTCGCGGGGATCTCCGGATCGTCGGGCCCAACTGCATGGGCTTTATCCGTCCGGACAAGCACCTGAATGCCAGTTTTGCATCCCATATGCCCCCCGAGGGAAACACCGCGTTCATCTCGCAGAGCGGGGCCATTTGTTCGGCCATCCTCGATTTATCTCTCAAGGAAAACATGGGATTTCGGTATTTCATCAGTATCGGTTCCATGTTGGACGTGGATTTCGGGGAATTGATCGACTATCTCGGAAACGATCCCCAAGTCACCAGCATTCTTCTATACATCGAGAGCTTGACCCATATCCGGAAATTCATGAGCGCGGCCCGGGAGGTGTCCCGGGTCAAACCCATTGTGGTCCTGAAGTCGGGGCGGAGTGAGGCCGGGGCCCGGGCCGCCGCCTCTCACACCGGGGCCTTGGCCGGAGAGGACCAGGTATATGAAGCGGCTTTCAAGCGTGCGGGCCTGGCCAGGGTCCTGACGCTGGAGGATTTTTTCGACTGTGCCGAGTTGCTGACCAAACATTCCCGTCCTGCCGGGGGCCGCCTGGTGGTGGTGACCAATGCGGGCGGCCCCGGGGTCATGGCCGCAGATGCCCTGGCCGAGCAGGGCCTGGAACTGAGCACCTTGTCCGAGGACACCCGCTCCGCACTCAATGACATCCTGCCGCCTCAATGGAGTCACGGCAACCCCATTGATATCCTGGGGGACGCCCCTCCCAAGCGCTATGCCGAGGTAACGGACGTCTGCTTTCAGGCGGACGGGATCGACGGCATGCTGGTCATTGTGAACCCTCAGTCCATGACCGATCCCACCGAGGTGGCGAAGGCCCTGGGTAAAGATCTCAAACACAAACCGTATCCGGTGTTCACGGCGGTCATGGGCGGGGTGGATGTGGAAGAGGCGCGGCAGGTCCTCAATAACAGAGGCATTCCCACCTACGATACCCCTGAACGGGCCGTGCGGGCCTTTGCCGTCTTAACCAATTATGCCCGGAACCTGGAACACCTTCAGGAGATCCCGTCGAGGCTTTCCAAAGAGGCGGAGGTAGACAAGGCCCAGGCCGGGCAGTTGATCCACACGGCGGTTCAGGAAGACCCGAAGAAATTTCTGTCAGAGGTGGATTCCAAGCGGCTGCTGGCCGCCTACGGCATCCCGGTCAATCCCACCCGGGCGGCCGAGTCTTTGGAGAAGGCCCAGGAACTGGGTGAAAAGATCGGATATCCGTTGGTGATGAAGATCCTTTCGCCGGACATTTCCCACAAGAGTGAGGCCGGCGGGATTCGGACCGGCCTAGAGACCCCGCAGGATGTGGCCAAGGCCTACCGGGAGGTGACTGCGGCGGCGCGGGCGTATAATCCCGATGCACAAATCCAGGGCGTATCCCTCCAGTCCATGATCGAAGCCGCGGATGTGGAATTGCTGATCGGCGCCAAGCAGGACCAAAATTTCGGGCCGGTCATCCTGTTCGGCATGGGAGGTGTTTTTGCGGAACTGATCGGAGACAAAAATCTCGGCTTACCCCCTCTCAATCAGACACTGGCCAGAAGGCTCATGGAGGAGACCAAGGCCTATAAACTGTTGACCGGATATCGCCATATCCCGGCGGCGGATTTGGCCCGCTTCGAGCAGCTGCTGGTCTCCCTTTCCCATCTGTTGGTGGATTTCCCCCAGATTGCGGAACTGGACATGAACCCGGTGATGGTGAAAGACGGTCGTCCCGTGGCCGTGGATGCGAGAGTCCTGGTGCGAGAAACCGATGTCCGGCTGCTCATCCGGTTGACCCAGATTGACTATGATCGTCACATCGCCCTGGTGGCCCTCGCTCAGGACCAGGGAGAGGAAAAGATCGTGGGCGTGGCCAGAATCATCATCGGGCCGGAAAAAAGTGATGCCGAATTCTCGGTGGCCGTGGGCGATCCGTGGCAGGGCAAAGGCGTGGGCAAAAAACTGCTCCAAAGATGCCTCGATGCCAGCAAAGACTACGGCGTTCGCACGATCTACGGAATGGTGTTGAGGGAAAATTATCACATGCTGAAGCTGGCCAGGGAATTGGGATTCCAGGTGTCCAGGAGTGAGGAGGGCAGATCCTTTTATCTCAGTATGACACGCTGAATCACAAACATTTGACGTGCGCCGCCGGTGAGAATCAAAAGGGTTCCCCGTTTTTCATGTAAAGGCCCTTTTCGCATGGACGGAAATGGAATCGCGGGCGCGGTCTTCAGAACGTATAATAAAGGGAGATATAATAGGAGAATCGGTTGCTCGAGGTGTCGGTCAATCCACGGCCCGCCGAGAAGAGGAGTTGAACATCTTTCCCCAGGGGAAGGCTTCCCCCAAGGTTAAACCCAAGACCGTCCTCTCCATGAACCGTGTCCGCTGTCTGGTAAAAAATCTCCCCGCCCAGGTAGAAGCTCTCGGAGAGGTTGTACTGGAGCAGAATACCGGAAAACCAGTAATTTTTGTTGCCCGCACCCGGATTGATCCAATAGCCGCCCCCTCCATAGGTGGTCCATTGACCTAAATCTTTTTGAAGCCAGACCGGGAGGAAATATTGGGCCTGGCCGTTGCCGAGACCCTTGTCGGAATTTCCGGTGGGGATTTCAACGAGGGGAAATATTCCGATCATCGGCAGGCGGGCGGTTTCATGGACAAGGCGGTATTTTACCCCGAGCTCGGTATCGCCGTAACCGAAATGAGAGGCTTGGCCTTCCGGCGCATCATAGGCCATGGGCGTGATCAGGTGCAGCATCACATCGGGTAGAGGGCCGTAATTGAACTCCACGGCCGGGCCCACCCCGCCGGTTCCCCCGGTGTCGTGGGTCCCGGCCGAAAAAAGATATACTTCGCCGTGCCGGTACCCGACCGGCACCGGATCGTCCGTGCGAAAAGGGGGCCCGGCCAGAACGCCTGCTGTCGGGAAAAACCACAGGAGTATAACGAAGAGGACCTTCTTCACCATTTTTCCTCAAAAAACTCATCTGTAACATACCTTTATCGCTCACCAAAGATAAATAAGGTGAAGCTTGTATTCTATGGGGATGGATCATGTAGCCTGTGCCTTGGCATTTTCATGATGTGGGTGATGAGCGACCGGCATCAATTTTTGAACTCATGGACGTTTCCTTTCTCTGTTTTGGAGGGTTAAGTATTAACGCCGCCTGGTTTTGGCCGAGGTGTGAGTGAAAAATGAAAGATGGCCTTTTGGCCTTTGGCGGCGTATAATAAATAGTTGCACTTACAAATATTTTGAAGGAGGAAAGAATGAAAAGTTTTCTGACGGCAATGGTGATCGTGTTGGTGGCTACTTTCGCAGGCAGTGCATGGGGGGCGGACATTTCTAATCCCACTCGTGATATCCCGGCCGGTTGGTTCGTTGGTCCTGTCATTCCTGATATCACGGCCAATGATTCCGATGTCCCCATTGTCGTGTCTCCTCTCGATACGGTCTCCATAAAACTCAGCATCTATCCGGGAATCCTAAGTGGAAAAAATGTCGACTGGTGGGTTGGGGTCCAAACACCGTGGAATCCGCCCCATCATTGGGTCAGCTATGTATATCCGGAGGGCTGGAAAGATGATATCCGCCGATCTTTTAACGGCGCTTTATTTCAAATCGACGGCATGCAGTTATATTCCATGCCTTTGACGGTGGGACAGTATGTGTTTTATTTCTGCGTCTCTGATCCGGACGGGGCGCCAATCGGGACATGGTTGGGCATGGATTCCGTAGAAGTGTCGGTTGTGGAGGGCTATAACGCTGGAGATAAGGCTTCTGATGAACTCAAAAAATATCTGACCGAAGATGATTTTAAGACGCTTTTTCCGCATGCCGGCGAAGGAAAACCGTTCTCTATTCCTGATGCCGCGGATAACCTGTACTCCTATGAGAATATGTTAAAAGGCCTGGATAAAAAACAGGAGTTTGCCGTTTTTCTCAGTCAAGGGGATGATACGACCAAACGGTTGGAACTGGCCGCGATTTTGGCGAACTGGGCTCAGGAAACAACAGGCGGCTGGGCCACGGCTTCAGATGGTTACACCGCTTATGGATTGTATTACTCTGAAGAAGTGGGTGTCAGGGGAAAGGAAGCCCCGGACTGGATGAGTGAAGAGGATAGGAAGGCGGAGAATGAGAGGATTTGTGCAAGTTTTCGGTACTATGATGCCTCCAGCGATGCGGCCAGGAACTATCTGCCGACGGAAGAGCCTTCATGCCCGCCCATATCGAATGGCTGCTTTTTCGGAAGAGGTCCTATTCAGCTCAGCTGGAATGCCAATTATGGCCGCTTTTCCGAGTTCATCTATGGAGACAAGATGGAACTACTGGATGACCCTGATGAAATTGTAAAAGATGGTGCATTGGCTTTCGCATCCGGGTTCTGGTTCTGGACCATGTACAATGATAGTGAACATATTCGCAATGAGACTTGCCATAATGTGATGGTTGATCACGGTGTAAAAGGGTTTGGCAGGACCCTCAACATCATAAATGGAGGGATTGAATGCAATCATAAGCTTCCTAAAATGGAATATAACAAAGACATCGGACAGTATAATGTGGATAAAACTCGGCGTCGAGCGGACCATTTTCATAGATTTGCCGACATCCTGGGGGTCGGGGATCAGCTGCCGACGCGTCCGGAGGGTTACGCGACCAACGACGAAGCGTGGAATACGTATTATGAAGAAATACTGGAGGGATGTATTGAAAAGTGATGTTCCATGAAAATGGGTGACCCCTGTCACTATTCATTTTTGAAACAAATCAGAATGTGTTCCGGTTCGTTCAAAAACAACTCTATTGGATTCGACCATATAGATTAGCAGCCAATCAGATTCAATGTGACATTCGCGTCGTCCCTTCCAATTGCCAATCAGCTTGTGGTCCCGATGAATCGCATCAAGCGTTTCTTCCGCCACGATAGAGCGGATGATTATTTTCAGCTTCTCAAGGTTTTTGCCACGCTTCTCCTTTTGCTTGGTGTCACGCTCAAACTGCGTTGTGTATGCAGGTGTAAGCATCAAATTCCCAGTTTCTTAAACATATCGTCAGTGTTTTCACAAATGATCAGGTCACGTCCGGCATCCGTATCTGAAAAGGTCTTGAGGGTGGTTTTATTTGGGATTGCTATGTCAAACGGAAGCCCTTTTTTCAATTCAACCTGTTTATAAAACAAGGTAATAGCTTGAGTTGTAGTTAGCCCAAGTTGCCGGAATATATGTTCCGCTTTATCCTTTAAATCAGGTTCAATTCGAGCCCGGATAGTGGATGTTTTGCCCATAATTAGCCTCCGTTTGAGTTTTTCATACTGTAGCTCAAATGGGGTACATTGTCAAGAAATGGATTTTCTTCTTGGATGGTAACAACAAGTGCCTCGCTGCCGACTTCGATTCAATGTGGCACCGAGATTTACCGGGGTTGGCCCACGTCTTGTATTCCATTGCCCTTTTCTTGGAAGGCCCATTTGACAATCAAAAATAGCCCTCTAAGCCCTCAAATACGCATATTTGGATAAAATTAGGTTAGCATATCAGATGCTTGGATTCCTTTGCCTTGGTCCGACCCCCATCCACCATCCACACCACCATCCACAAGCAGCAGCGACCCTCGGCATTTTCGGGATGTGGGTGAAGTGCAACCCGTATTCACTTTTAAACTTATAGATGTCCCCCAATCCTGGTCAGATCCGGAACAAAGAATGCTTTGCCCAACCGCTCGGGTTCTGGTAGGTTACAAGGCCGTCAAATGTCTTATTCAGGGAAACGGAACAGGAAAGGAAACCGGTTTTGATGAAGATAGCGCCTTCGGACATACGGAAATTTTTTAACCCCAAAAGCATCGCCTTCATAGGTGTTTCCCGTTCAGCCGCGAAGTTCGGGGGGCTGAGCTTTATGAAAAAGTTTCAGGAAGCGGGCTTTTCGGGCAGGCTCTATCCGGTGAATCCCAAGGCGAAAGAGGTCCTCGGCTTCAAGGTCTGGCCGGACCTGGAGGCCTTGCCGGAGATCCCCGATCTGGCCGTCGTCTCGGTTTCCGCAGCCTATGTGCCGGACGTGTTGGAGGCCTGCGGCCGGGTTGGATTGCGGCACGTTCACATCTTCACTTCCGGTTTCGGCGAAACCGGGACCAGAGAAGGGATAAACCTGGAAAAGCGGCTGGCGGGCATATGCAGGGACCATGGCATTCAGCTGATCGGCCCGAACTGCATGGGACCCTATTGTCCCGCCTCCCGCCTGACCGCCTGGGGGGCGATACCCGGCCTGCCGGGTCCCTTGGGTATTATTTCCCAGTCGGGAGGCATGACCCAGCGGCTTACGGAATACACCGCCTCACTCGGCCTGGGGGTCAGCAAGGCCGTGAGCTTCGGAAACGGTACGGTTCTCGACGCCTTGGATTGGCTGGAGTCCTTCGGTGAAGACGAATCTCTTCGGGTAATCGGGATGTACCTCGAGCGCCTGCCCGACGGACGGAGGTTTCTTGAAACAGCCCGCCGGATCGGTAGACGAAAACCGGTAATCCTGCTGATGGGCGGCGAGACCGGGGCCGGGGCACGGACAGCCGCCTCCCACACCGGCGCTATGGGGGGAAACGCCGTACTTTTTCGAGCCGCGGCCGCTCAGGCGAATGTGGTTCAAGTGGAAAACCTGGACGAATGGGTGGATGCGCTCCTTGCCTTCAGCCTCCTTCCGAGGCCGCTTTCCGAGGACCTCTTTCTGATCGGCGGGGGAGGCGGAAACTCCGTGATATATGGGGATACGTGCGTCCGGCAGGGCCTGAGCGTTCCTCCCCTCTCAAAAGGGACCATGTCCCGGCTTCGGGAGATGGTTCCCACGGCGGGGTCCATTGCCGGCAATCCATTGGACCTGTGGACGACGTATACGGATACGGACTGCGTTGGTGAGCTCATAGACTTGGCCGAAGCGGACACAGCCGTTTCCATGATCGTGGTGGATCGGCTCATTCCCCGGATGGCCTACCATATGCCTACGGCTGACACGACGCCGCAGATGATAGAGCGCCTGAAGGGGAGGGCCGGCAAGAAGCCGATCCTCTTTGTAGTGGATTCCGAAGGCGGCGATTCGGAACTGGCGGCTCGGGGTGCCGCCATACGGGCGGCCTTAGGCGCCGCAGGGTATCCGCCTTACCCTTCCATATACAGGGCGGCTCGCGCCCTGGCAAGGTTGTGCCGGTATCACCGCCGTCTGTCAAACGGCGACGTCTGAAGGGGGTGAATCCTGTAACCCGAATGTTGAGCCGATTGGAGCGGAAATAATGAACTGTGACGCCGTAAGAAAAAAAGCCGTCTTTCTGGACCCCCGGAACGATTTTCAGCCGAGGTCCGTTCCCATTGAGGTCCGAAAGGACCCGCTGACAGGAAGGACCGCCCGGATCTGTCATTTCAGGGCGCTTGAATGGGAGCGGCCCGACCTGAAAAGACGTATCGCGGACTCTCGGAAGACCTGCCCGTTCTGTCCGGAAAGGGTGATGACATTCACCCCTGCTTTCCCGGCGGAGCTCCTTCCGGAAGGGAGGATGGTCTCCGGGGAGATGGTCCTCTTCCCCAATCTGGCCCCTTACGACAGCGTCGGTGCGGTGGCCGTCATGGGGGCGCCTCATTTCATTCCCATGGGGGAATTCGAGTCAGAGCGGATTTTAAACGCCTTTCGACTGGCCCGGGAATTTTTCCTTCGCGTGGAGCGGCTGGATCACCCCGAGGCGGTTTACCACCTAATCAACTGGAATTACATGCCGCCGTCCGGAAGCACCATCGTTCATCCCCACTTGCAGGTGTTCTCCACCTCTTCCGCCCCCAACCTGATGCGGCAGGAACTGGAAGCGGCCGCCGGGTATAGAGAGAGAACAGGGAGGAATTACTGGGAGGATATGGTCGCATCAGAAATGAGATCCGAGCGCTTCCTGGGTTCCTTCGGCCGGACCACCTGGTTTTCCGCCTACGCACCCATGGGAGCGGTGGGAGATGTCCTGGCGGTGGTGGAAGGCGTATCCTCCACCCTGGAGTTGTCGGACGATGACCTTTCCGATCTGGCAAAGGGGATCAATGCGGCCATGAGGGGGTACGACAAGATGGGCCTATACAGCTTCAACATGAATT
>JARRPY010000169.1:0-11262 GCA_037382425.1 Deltaproteobacteria bacterium | reverse complement strand
ACGACCGGGAAGAAGCTCGGCAGGCCGTTTGGGTGGAACGAATGCCCGTCCGTGACCGAACCTCTGGACAAGAGGGAGCCCAAGCCGAGACACCTGATCGGTTTCATCAGGTGGGCATCCGACCTGAAAACCATGCACCGATGCTGTACATCGGAGACCCGGGACTGTGCCACCTGTAAAGACGGCGCGGCCCATATGAGCTGGGTCATGGTCAACAAACGGGCGCATATGACTTCCGGAGAGGATCTCAAGAACTGGATAGAGGTCTACGAGATGTTCGCCAAGCTCTACCAGTTTATTCCGTGGTAGAGGTGCCGGTTACAGGTTTCAGTGTTTTCAAGCGATAATTTCGGATGATGAATAATGATCTCTCGTAAGCCTGTCATCTTGGGATATGATGCGGTCTCTCCCCTGGGCCTGGATATGGAGACCCAATGGCATCGTGCCGAGCAGGGAGAAAGCGGCATCAGTGATCTGACCCGGTTTGAGATAAAGGAAGACTTTCCCGTCCGGGTAGCAGGCGAGGTGGCGGAACTGGATGTCGGCCCCTATCCCTTTCTGTCGCCGCGACAGCTGGCCAACTGGACATCTCCCATTTTCAAGTATGCCCTGCTGGTGGTCCACCGCGCGCTTAAAAGGAGCGGGATCGACATCACCCCGGACCTTGCCCCGAGGGTGGCCATTACCTACAGTTCTGCGGTGGGGGGGCAGGATGCGGTCCTGGCGGCGGACAGACGGATGATCAAAGAAGGGAAGATGCCCCACCCCTTCACCAATCCCAACTCCTGTATCAATATGGTGGGGGGAAAGGTATCCATGTTGACCGGGGCGACAGGACCCATTACCGCCACGGTCACCGCGTGCGCCACCGGGTTGACCTCCATGATCATCGGGAGTCTGTTGCTGGAACAGGGAAGGGCGGATGTGGCCATCTGCGGGGCCGTGGATTTTCCACTGGTGGAACCGATTGTGGCGGGGTTTGCCACCATGAATGGCGCCTACTCGCCCAAACCGGGTCAGGAAACGGACCCTCCGGCGCGCGCAAGCCGACCTTTTTCCGTGGACAGAAGAGGGTTTGTCATATCCGAAGGCGCGGGGAGCGTGATCATCGCCACCAGAGAATTTGCCCAAACCCACGGGCTCTCATATCATACGGAGATCGCGGGGTGGGGCATGACGTCAGATGCCCGGCATTTTGTGGCCCCCAATCTTGAGACCGTTAAACGATGCATGGTCGAAGCCATCGACACGGCAGGCATCGCCTACGGTGACGTGGATGCGGTGAATGCCCATGCCGCGTCCACCAGAGTAGGGGATAAGGTGGAATCGGATGCCCTGAAGGCGGTGTTTCACGAACACGTCCCCCCGGTGTCTGCAAACAAATCGCTCATCGGCCATGCCATGGGGGCCTCCAGCGCCCTTGAGGCCATATTCGCCCTGGAGGGGATGCGTCATGACACCCTGCTCCCCACCATCAACCATACCCCCGATCCCCAGATCGCAATTGATTGTGTTTCCGAAGGATCCCGCCAAGTGCGTCAGGAGTTTGTGCTGAAAAACGCCTTCGGCTTCGGGGGGTGCAATTCATGTGTGGTGTTCAAGCGGACGGCATAGACCCATGAGATCCCCAAAGAATAGACGCGTATTTGTCATCGGTTACGGGGCCATCACCCCGCTGGGGAAGACGTTTAAAAAAACATGGGAACGTGCGGTGAAGGGGGAGGCCGGTTTCAGGAAGGTGAGCCGGTGTGAGGTGGACACCTTCTCTTATGTGGTTGGAGAGATCCCCGGATGGGATCCCTTGGAACTCGATTTTGTGGACGCAAAAGAGGCGTACAACTGGAATGCCGATGTGGTGCTGCTGACCATGGCGGTCTGTAAAGACGCCCTCGGTCACGCCCGTCTAAAGATCGACAAAGAGACCGGTCCCCGGACCGCCTGTCTCATGGGATCGGCCCTCAATGGATCCGATGCCTTTCGCATTGCCGTGGACAATTATGTGAACCAGGGACCGCTCAAGGTGAGCCCTTATCTCCTTCCCAACCTGTGTGCCAACCTCCCCTCGGGCAAGGCCGGGATGCTCCTCGGGTTTACCGGGCCCATATTTTCTCCTCAGGGGGCGTGTGCATCGGGGAATCACGCGGTGGGTGTGGGCGCCCGGATGATTCGCGACGGGGATTGCGATTTCGTGATCGCGGGCGGTGCCGAGGCCTGTATTATCCCCGAAATTATTCACGGGTTTGAAAACATGAATGCCACCATCAAGGTCCTGCCCGGGGATCGGGCCGAGAAGGACCCCACCCAGGCCTCGCGGCCGTTCAGTATCGATCGCAAGGGATTTGTCCTTTCCGAAGGTGCGGGGGCCCTGGTGCTGGCGGCGGATGAGATGGTGGATCGTTACGGGTTGATGCCGAGGGCGGAGGTGCTGGGTGTGGGATGGACTTCGGACGCCTATCATTTTACCCGGCCCAACCCCGATACGGTGATCCGTGCCATAAGGGACGCCATTGCCGATGCCGGACTTCAACCGGCCGACGTTCAATATGTCAATGCGCACGGTACCTCCACCCGGAGAGGCGACAGCATGGAGATCGACTGCCTCAAACAGATATTCGGCACGCATCTGGAGCGGTTGCCGGTGTCGTCCAACAAATCCCAACTCGGCCACTCTCTCGGGGCAACCGCCGCCATTGAAGCGGCGCTGAGTATAGAGGCCATGAACAACGGGATGATTTTGCCGACGGTGAACCATGTTCCTGACCCCGAATTTGAGGGCGTCGACGTGGTTCCCAATGCCGTTCGAAAGGCGTCCTATGAGATATTCCTGTCCAATGCATTCGGATTCGGCGGGACCAATTGCTGCGTGGTATTCAGAGGCATATGACATGAGACCCAAACCCTTCATTTCCGAGCCCCTGGCGCATGACGGGCGATACGTCCGGGATCAATACCGGGGTCGGGTGTGGCACCGATGCAGGACGCGTCCGCTTTACGCGGATACGGATCGCTCCCAGCTCGTCTATCATGCCAACTATCTTCGATTCTTCGAATTCGGCCGTGCATCGTTCATGCGGGATGCGGGGTATCCCTATCGGGAGATTGAAGAAAACGGCTATATTTATCCCATCATTGAGATCGGCATCACCTATCATGCCGCCCTTTACTATGACGAGGCCATGTACATCCATACCCATCCGGCGAAACTGGAACGGGTCCGCCTCCGGTTCGACTACGTGATCACCCACGAAGAGCGGGGAGATGTGATCTGCGAGGGGTTCACCCGACATTGTGCCATCAACACCGCCGGGGTTCCCGTGGCCATCGATGAAAAGACGCGAGATCTATGGGAGGCGTTTCCCAGATAGCGGAGCGGGTACGGCTCCCGCTCGAAATCAGGACGGCATCCTACCTGAAGGACCACCGATTCCAAGGTAAGGCCGTGCTCCCGGCCGTGCACGCCATGCAGCGCCTGGCCGCCTCGGCCCTCGCCTGGCAACCCGATCTGAATGTGCGTGCGCTTAAGCACGCACGCTTTTCCAGGTTCCTCTATCTCAATTTCGATGATCCCATTATTCCTGCCATAAACGAAATTGAACGCAAGCCCGATGGCGGGGTGGTCTCAAGGCTTCTCACCAAGATGCGCTCGGAGAAGAGCGGCATCACCCGTATCCATACCCACGTCGAACTTGAGTTCTCCATCGGTTCTCCGGAACCGACACCCCCGCCGGCGGACGAATTGTTCAGCCTTCAAGGCATCGGGTGTGATATCCAGCCCGATGAGATCTATGGATCGCTGGTGCCTTTCGGTCCCTCATTTCAAAATATCGCAGAACCGCTGATGGTGACGGCCCACGGGGCCATCACCACGGTAAAAGCCCCTGACCACGGTGCCTCTGTTTACCCGCTGGGGTCTCCATTTCCCCTGGACGCGGCATTCCACGCCGCCTGTGTCTGGGGACAACGCTACCACGGCATCGTGGGATTTCCCGTCGCGCTTGAAGCGCGTCATCTCTTTCGACCCACGAAAACCGGGGACACCTACCTGGCCAGAATCCTCCCACGAAAAAGTTCGCACGACCGACCCGTCTTTGACATCTGGATTACGGATACGGAGGGCACGCCCCATGAGGCCGCATTGGGTGTCATGATGCAGGATGTGAGTGCGGGCCGAATGACCCCCCCGGATTGGATTGCGCACCACCGGCCGGATGACCAGAGTGTGGATCAAGATTTGAGGCCGTTGTCCGGTGCCGGGAGCGAGCATTGTGTGATGGAGCTGTCTGCTGTGAAGCGGGCCGCAGTAAAGGCCCTATCCCAGGGCGAGTATGAGCGATTTCAGGAATTGGGTCGGCGGCGACAGAAGCCTTTTCTGGGTGCGCGACTCTGCTTAAAGCGTCTCTCCCGAATGCTGTCGGGACATGACGACGCCGCACCCGCAACCGCCATCCACACCATTGATTCGGATCGTGTTCGTCCCCGATGTCCGCTGACGGATGGGACAAATCCCTATTTCTGCTCCGTCTCCCATGACCAGCGTTTTGTTGTCGCCTTGGCTTCCGGGTCTCGGGTGGGTGTCGATGTGGAGCGTTTGACGGATAAGGTGGTCGAATCGCGCCGCATCTACATGCACGAAGCGGAGAGATCCCTCACGGATCGATCCCCTCTCGGGAAAACGGATGCATCGCTCAGGGTCTGGAGTGTTAAGGAGGCCATGGCCAAGGCCTTCGGGATGACACTGGCGGAGGCGTGGGATCGGGTAACGGTCAAGGAGATAGGAGAAACCCGCAGCCGGGTTTCCCTGGACGAAAATACATATGATGCGGTTCACCACCAGGTGGCGGATCACGTGTTTACCCTTGTGGATACAGGCCTTGACTTCATTTTTGACTGGCAACGAAAAGGCAAAACCACCGAAAGGCGGTGACGCAAGGTCACGGGTCTAAAGCCTAAAGGCAATGACAGCCGGACTTCCGAATCCACTGAAAAAGAGCCTCAAGGTGTTTTACCTTTGAGGTTTTTTTATTGGGCGAGGTACTGACAACTATTGCGGGGCAGGGCGGGTTCGTCTCCTCGAAAAAAATCGATACCCATGGATCGCTTAAAAAGGCGGGTGAGTGTTTGGGCATGTCGTACCGGCCGGCTTGGGAAAAGATCAAGGCTACTGAAACCAATGTCGGGCTCAACCCGATCAAAAACAAGGGAGTCAACAGGGGAGGCTATGAGTTAACCGACGAGGACCGACGTTTGATGGCCCAATACAAATCGTGGTCCAATACTGTGGAACATGCCGCTGTTCACTCAGCCAACGAGGTCTTTCCCTTCCCTGTTCGACCATTAAAGAACCGTAAGATTCTTTTCCAATGCTGAGGGTTTTTATACGTGATTCGTGATCATATGAAAAAGCTGTCTCCTGAAGGGCTCAGTGGTTAGAACAAGCCCCAGGAGAAGACCGAAACAGGAGGGCACCGCTTATGAAGTGCGCCGAATGCCAAGCTGAAAACCCCGAGACAAAGAAATTCTGTCGGAAGTGTGGGAGAAAGCTGTCGCTTTCCTGCCCCGAATGTGGTGCTGAAGTTCTTACAGACGATGCTTACTGCGGTGAATGCGGCGATGACCTGCGGAAACCCGGAGACACCCCGCCCATAGAACTCAACCGACCCCATCCCTACACTCCCAAACACCTGACCGATAAGATTCTCACGATGCGGGCTTCTATTGAAGGTGAAAGAAAGGTAGTCACGATATTATTCGCGGATGTGGTTAATTCCACTGCCATTTTTGGAAAGCTCGATCCAGAGGACGTTCACCAAATTATGGACGGTTATTTCCGCATCCTTATGGACAAAATTCACCGTCATGAGGGCACTGTCAACCAATTTCGCGGCGATTGTCTTATGGCCCTTTTCGGTGCCCCTGTGGCACATGAATACCATGCTCAGTTGGCCTGTTTAGCCGCACTTCGAATACAGCGGGCCATGGAAAATTATAAAAAGGATATGCGAGCCAGGTTCGGAATCGATTTCAGAGTACGAATCGGGATAAGCTCCGGCCTAGTAGTGGTCGGTTCGATCGGTGACGATTTGCGCACGGATTATACTGCCGACGGTGACAATGTCAATGTGGCGTCAAGAATGGAGAGCCTGGCTAGGCCGGATACGATCCTTATATCCGAAAATACTTATAAGTTGGTCAAAGACTATTTCGAGTTCGAGCCCCAGGGCAATGCCAAAATCAAAGGCAAAGACGAACCACAGAAGGTCTACGTCCTCTTAGGCCCCGTCCATATCGGGACCCGAATCGCTGCCTCTGCGGCGAAAGGGCTCACCCCGTTTGTGGGTCGGAACCGTGAGCTTAACGCCATCAAAAAGGCATATGATAAAGCCAGGTTGGGCCAGGGACAGATGGTGGGGGTCGTGGGTGAGGCAGGTGTTGGGAAGACGAGACTCCTTTTAGAACTGAAAAAAGTGCTGCCTCAGGGTGCATATATCTATTTTGAGGGCTACTGTTTCCATTATGGCGTTTCAATGCCCTACCTGCCTATTTTAGATGTCTTGAGGTCCTACTTTCGCATTAAGGAGGGAGAGCGGGAGTCAGTGATCAAGCAAAAAATGAACGAGAGGATCCTGGATTTAGATGCAAATTTAATGTCCGTGATCGGCCCTTTGCAGGATCTCCTCACAATTAATATCGAAGATCAGGAATACGCTGATCTCGAGCCAAAGCAAAAGCGAATGAGTATATTTGAGGCCATTCGAGATCTTTTGGTCAGGGGGAGCCGGGAGAAACCGTTGGTCCTGGCTCTGGAGGATCTCCAATGGATCGACAAGACTTCTGAACATTTTCTGGATTACATGACCAAGTGGCTCCATGACACGAGCATTCTGGTTATCCTTTTGTATCGACCTGATTACATCCATGGTTGGGCAGACAAAGCGTATTTCAAAGAGGTCAAGGTCGATCAATTTTCCAGCAATGATAGCGAGCAATTCATAAGCGCCATTCTCAAGGATGGAGAGGTATCGCCCCAATTGAGAGATCTCATCCTCAGCGAGACCTCGGGGAATGCGCTATATATGGAAGAATTGACCAAAAGCCTCCTCGAAAACGGTTCCATCATAAGGAGTGGCAACCAATACATTCTGAGCAAAAAAGCCTCTAATATTAAGGTGCCGGACACAATTCAAGAGATTATCGCCGCCCGCGTGGACCATATGGCGGAAGAGCCGAAAATGATTTTACAGATGGCCTCGGTCATTGGGCGAGAGTTCCCTTTTCGCCTTCTAAGCCACATTATCGAGGTCAAAGAAAAACTCAATTCCAAGCTCGTGACACTACAGAAATTGGGCTTTATTTACAAAAAGC
Organism: Deltaproteobacteria bacterium; assembly: GCA_037382425.1. Classification (GTDB taxonomy): domain Bacteria; phylum Desulfobacterota; class DSM-4660; order Desulfatiglandales; family Desulfatiglandaceae; genus JAIPDZ01. The sequence goes on along the minus strand of JARRPY010000169.1, from coordinate 3,900 downwards.
GTCCTTCCGTTGAGCTGAAATATGCCTTCCGGCATGCTTTCGGTCATGAAGTGGTCTACGGCAGCCTACTTTTAGAAAAAAGGAAAGTGATCCACGAAAATATAGGAAAGGCGCTTGAAGAACTTTACGCATCCAGACTGGAAGAGTTTTACGAGATGCTGGCCTATCATTACAGCAGAAGTGGAAATGTTGAAAAGGCTTTTCAATTTAATCGATTATCAGCTGAAAAGGCAGAAAGCAACTGGTCTCACAGGGAAGCCTGTAATTTCTATAATGACGCCTTATCACTATTCAACAAATTGCCTGCCACTTTAAAAAACAAAAAAGAAACACTGAAGGTGATTGCTTCGATAATACCGCCTTTGGCCTTTTTGGGATTTCCAGAGGGTTCTCTGGAAATTATTCAGCAAGGGGAACTGTTAGCAATAGAACTACAGGATGAATACCATCTAGGAAAGATCCATAACGCATTGGGCATCTATTATTCACACAAAGGTGACCCACAATTAGGAATGAAATATTTTGAGGATGCGTTTCAAAAAGCACGAAACAAACAAGATATTGATTTAATGGCACCAATAGCATTTGGTCTTAGCATTTCCTACGCCCAAACGGGGGAGTATTACAAAATGGTTGAGATGGCGCCAGATGTTATCTCACTGATTGAGGCCGCACAAAGAGAAACCGATTCTTTTTCTATGGGATGGAATCCATATTCACTGCTTTGCTCGTATTGTGGTCACGGTATGGGCAGCCTAGGCGCCTTTGGTAAAGGCAAGGTGTTTTTGGAAAAGGGTCTTCAGAATGCAACCAAAATGAATGACCTGACAAATTTGGGGTTAGTTGAAATACAGTTCGGTCGTTTTTACCTCGCCAAAGGCGATTGGGAACCTGCAAGGGTGCATTTCGAAAACGGTCTTAGGTATAACGAACAGGCGAAATGGACTTTTGGGGCTGCTGGCTCTTTCGTCGGTTTGGGGTTTGCTTTTGCCATGCTTGGAGAACCTGGGAAAGGTAAAAGCCTTGTGGAAAAGGGGATCGAAATCTACCGTGACATTGATATGGAGGTTTTTTTATCTCTGGCTTATGTTCACTTGGGTCACATTTATATGGTTTTGGGGGATATAGAAAAAGCCCAAAAACTCGCAGACCGTGGATTGATCCTGTCTCAACAGCATAAAGAACGGTTAATAGAAGCAGGCGCTTGGTTTTTGTTGGGTAAGATATTGAGGAAAACAACGCCTCATAAAATCGCTGGGGCTGAGGAATGTATTTTAAAAGGAATTGAGATTTCCGCCAAATTAAGGGTAAAGGCATATTATTCTTTAGGATATTTGTACCTCGGTCAAGTCTACCTGACTGGGGGTGAAAAAGAAAAGGCTATTAAACACCTTAATAAGGCCGGGGGGCTGTTCCGAGGGATGGGAATGAATTATTGGTTTGACAAAGCCCAGGAGTCGCTGGCGGCGCTTTAGACCCCAACTCGGCCATGATTTGCAAAACCTTCAATCGGCAGATTTTCAAAGACGCAAGCGTCAGGGTTAAACCAGTGAGAATGCCAAATGTGAATGTGGTAGAGACTACCGACTGTTTTTGATGGCGCCGCGTTCCTGGGATACTCAGAAACAATCAGCAGGTAGATGACATTGGAACCACGGAATCAATCAGCACCCAGATCGGTGGCCCCGAAAACGAGTTTATCACAAACCTTCTAATTGGGCAGGAGATGACGGTTTAGATCACATCGTGTTGGTGTCTCGCTTAAAACCTGGACCGAATCCATCATTTGGGTAGGCTTCACCTGATGAATTTTCAGGGTTAGATGTTGTAAGCCCAATAAGCGTATCAAAATGCATGGTGAGCCACAAAGTCGGTCTTAAATTGACAAACGACCCACTTTTTCCTATACTTCACATTAAAAGAGTCGATAATCCGAACTCCTTTCCGTAAGAACCACCTTTTCTTGTGTCTAGAGGGCATAACGCATTAAACACTCGGGAGACCAAGGTTCGGGATGGAAAAGATCGGCCTTAAAATCCTCAGGTTTTTCAAAAGATTTTCTGAACCCCCAGAAAATATACCTGAGATTGATTCCCGCTACCACTTCACCGCCGGATATTCATTCTTCATTGCCTTATTATATCACTTCAGCCTGATCTTCGTCTTCTATCTGATTTCGGCCACCGCTCTATCTCTACTTAATATCCTCAGCACTACGCTGTGGATCATCATCATATGGACCCACTTAAAGGGAATGAGAGCCCTCAGCATCTCTCTAGCCGTTTTCGAAATGAACTTGCACGCGGCTGTGTGTGTCATCTTCATTGGATGGGGAAGCGGGTTTCAGTATTATCTTTTGGCCGTTCCAATGATGGCGTTCTTCTCAGATAAGTTGAAGATTGGTTTGAAGTTCTTTTTTACCTTTTTAACCTGCCTCGTATTTGCGGGATTGTTTCTTCTCTTTGAGGGTACAGCATCTATATATACGATCGCCCTCTGGGCACAAAACGGGTTAAACTACATAAACATAACGTCTATCTTCTTCATCCTCTCTATCTCCGCTTATTACTATAACACTGCGACCGTAAGGGCGGAAAAGGCACTCGAGCAGGAAAAACTCCGGATCGAAGAGATGGCCTCCTTATTAAAAAAATTGTTTGGTCGCTACTTGTCGATTGAAGTGATGAACTCGCTAATTGAAAATCCATCCGCGATCGAGCTGGGGGGTGAAAAGCGAAGGGTCACCATCATGTTGAGCGACCTGCGGGGCTTCACTGCGCTTTCTGAACGTATCTCCCCGGAAGAGGTAGTCCAGATGCTCAACGTTTACTTCGAATTCATGGTTGAGGTCATTCTCAGATACCAAGGCACCATTAACGAGATCGTCGGGGACTCTTTGCTCATTATCTTCGGAGCCCCCCAGGAAATGCCGGATCGTTCAAGCCGAGCAGTTGCCTGTGCAATTGAGATGCAAAACGCCATGGCTCAGGTCAATGCACAAAACCGTGAACAAGGTTTGCCGGAATTGGAGATGGGCATCGGAGTCAACGAAACCGAAGTGGTAGTGGGAAACATCGGGTCTGCCAAGAGAAGCAAATATGCGGCTGTGGGAAGCGGGGTCAACATGACCAGCCGAATCGAATCGTACTGTGTTGGGGGCCAAATACTTATCTCCGAATCGGTGCGACAGAAGGCAGGGAATATACTCCGCATCGATGGACAACAGGATGTGTTTCCCAAGGGGGCTGATACGCCAATCAGAATATACGATGTCGGGGGTATCGCTGGTTCCTATAATCTCTTTTTGGCAAGCAAAGCCTCTGATTTCTTTACTTTATCTGAAGCAATCCCAATTAAGGTCAGAATGTTAGAAGATAAGAATGTCGGGACCCAAGGAATCGACGCCTTAATTTCCGAGCTTTCTCTCGACTCTGCCATTATAAAGGCGCCGGCCTATCTTGAAGAGATGAGCAACCTAAAAATGAATTTGGCAGGTGTGGAAGAAAAGCTATCTTCCAAGGATTTTTATGGGAAGGTCGTACCTCATTTTAATAAGTCGGGATCCAATTTCAGGGTGCGATTTACGTCCATACCCTCCGAGGTGGATGCCTACTTATCGGCATTGCGCCGCTTTGCTGTAAAAACGCTATAAAAGGGTTCATGTTTTATCTCGAGAAATCAGGGTATGGAAAGCTAATATGTGTGGACTTAACTTCAGGGACTTTCAGGGTTTGATTTGGCATGGTTTAATAATGTCAAGCACTCGGATGCTGGGATGATGCACGCATTCTTCACTTTGGAGTGACTGAAAGACCACACAATATCTGGGACATGCCATTGAATTGACACTATGACCTTTCTCACCTATACTCACGTCTATCAGGGCTGCTGAATCAGCCT
>JARRPY010000168.1:0-6391 GCA_037382425.1 Deltaproteobacteria bacterium | reverse complement strand
GCCGTCAACGACAAAGAAAAACGGGCCAGAGGAGGGATCACGGGATTTCTGGTGGAGAAAACCTATCCCGGTTTTTTTGTGGGCGCCATCGAGCGGAAGATGGGCATGCGGGGGAGTCACACCTGTGAGCTGATTTTCGATGACTGTGAGGTCCCGGCCGAGAATGTGATCGGGGGCACTTCCATGGTGGGCCAGGGCTTTAAAACGGCGATGAAGATTCTGGACAAGGGCCGTCTCACCATGGGGGCGTCCGCCCTCGGTTCGGCCCAGCGTCTTTTGGAACTCTCTGTGGACTACGCAAAAGAGCGTATCCAGTTCCACCGACCCATCGCCGAGTTTCAGGCCATTCAGTTCATGCTCGCCGATATGGCGACCCAGATCTATGCCGGCCGCCAGATGCTGTATCACGCGGCATGGCTGAGGGATAAGAAGGGGAGTGCGGTGGTCAAGGAGGCCTCCATGGTGAAGCTTTTCTGCACGGAGATGGCCAACCGGGTGGCGGACATGGCCGTACAGATCCACGGCGGCATGGGGTACATGAAGGATTTCCCGGTGGAGAGGTATTACCGAGACCTCCGCCTGACCCGAATCTACGAGGGCACCAGCGAGATTCAGCGCATGGTCATTGCCCGCCAACTATTGAAAGGAAAATAGCCGATGAACCTTCAAAACATATTTATCATGGGAAGCGGCCTCATGGGCGCGGGCATCGGCCAGGTATGCGCTCAGGCCGGTATGGGCGTGACCCTGTGCGATGTCTCTCAGGAGGTCTTGGACAAGGCCATGGAGCGGATTTCCTGGTCGGTAAAGAAGCTCCTGGAAAAGGGTAAAATAGAGGGTGCCTTTGGCGACATCGTCGGACGCGTCGAGGCCACCACGTCTGTGGAAAAGGCGGGGGAGGCGGATCTGGTGATGGAGGCGGTATTTGAGAACCTGGATGTGAAGCGAGACGTATTTGAAAGGCTCGGACCCGTGCTTCAGGACCATACCCTGGTGGCCACCAATACCAGCGCCATCCCCACCACCGAACTGGCCAGCGGCGTTTCCCGGCCGGAGCGGTTTCTGGGCCTCCATTTTTTCAGCCCTGTCCCGATGATGGCTGCGGTGGAGGTGATCCGGGGCATGGCCACCAGCGACGAGACATTTGACGCGGGGAGACAATTTGTTCTGGACCTCGGCAAGGAACCCATCCTGGTTCACCGGGACGTGGCCGGATTCGTCATCAACCGGATTAATTTCCCCTCCACCATGGAGGCCATGCGGCTGGTGGAGGCGGGGGTCACATCGGTGGAAGACGTGGACAAGGGGCTCCGTCTGGCCGCCGGACGACGGATGGGCATCTTTGAGACCGGGGATATGGTGGGCCTGGATGTGACCTACGGGGCCATGATGGCCATCTATCAGGAGACCGGCGACCCCAACTGGTACCCGCCCCTCCTCCTGCGGCGAAAGGTCAAGGCGGGTCACCTGGGGCGAAAAACCGGCAAAGGATGGTATGAATATGGTCCGAAGGGCGAGCGACTGGGTCCATCGCGGAACACTTAGCCAAAGATATTTGAAATTTTGATTTCTTCATTCGGTTAACAGTTATGAAAGGACTGGATATGAGAGAACCCGTGATTTTAAGCGCAGCCCGAACACCGGTCGGCCGGTTCGGGGGGACCCTCAGGGCGGTGACCGATCGGGAGATGGGGGCACTGGTATTGGAGACCGCCATCCAGCGGGCGAGGGTATCGCCCGATCAAGTGGAAGAGGTGATTTTCTCCCAACAGTACCGCACGGGCGTGCTGCCGCCCAACATGGCACGCCCCATTGCCGTTGATGCGGGCATTCCCATTGAGGTACCGGAATATACCGTGGCCAAGGCCTGCGGCGGATCCCTGAAGACGGTCTTCTTAGCGGCCCAGGCGGTCAAGGCCGGCGACGCCGATCTCCTGGCCGCAGGCGGGGTGGAGCACATGTCCAATGCGGCCTATTTGGTTCCCACGGGCCGGTGGGGGGCCCGCTTGGGCCATGCCCAACTCATGGATCAACTGGTCCTGTTTGACCCCATCAGCGGCAACACCATGGGCGAAACCGCGGAAAATGTGGCCGAGCGCTGGAAGGTTTCACGAGAGGACCAGGATCAGTTCGCCCTGGAGAGTCAGCAAAAGGCGGCCCGTGCATTGGAGAACGACCTCTTCGGAGAAGAGATCGTTCCGGTCTCGATTCCCCAAAGAAAGGGCGAGCCCATTGTGTTCAACCGGGATGAACATCCCCGTCCCGGCACCACTCTGGAGAATCTGGCCAAACTCAAGCCGGTTTTTCGAAGGGGCGGGTCGGTGACGGCCGGCAACAGCAGCGGGATGAATGACGGGGCGGCCTGTGTGATCGTGGCCAGCCGGCAGAAGGCCGAAGAACTGGGGCTCACCCCGCTGGTTTCCATTGTGGGATATGCCTCGGTGGGCGTTGAACCCGCGGTCATGGGGATCGGTCCCATTTACGCCACCCGAAAGGTCCTGGAAAAAACCGGGTTGACCCTCGATGACATCGACCTGGTGGAATTAAACGAAGCCTTCGCATCCCAGAGCCTGGCCTGTATTCGGGAGTTGGGAATGGACCCCCAAAAAGTGAACGTCAATGGCGGGGCCATCGCCCTAGGGCACCCCATCAGTGCCACCGGGGGCGTCATCTTGACCAAGCTGATCTATGAGATGCGGCGCCGGGGCAGCACATACGGACTGGCGACCATGTGCCTGGGCGGCGGACAGGGCGTGGCCATGGTGATTCGGAACGAAGCCGCCTAGTTTTTTACCCCAATTTTCTTGTCGTGTCATATTGCAAGTGTATGAGCCAAAGGAAAAAGAGGTATTCCCGACGTCATCCCGGCGAATCCCGGATCGGGGTCCAGGACAGGCGCCGGGATCCAGCATTTTTGGCTATTTTGGAGATTCTGGATTCCGGGTCAAGCCCGGAATGACCACACATGACAAAACGCCAGTGAGGCAGCCATGAACCTTGCCCACCTCCTTATTGACAGCACCGGCCGCCGGCCAAATCATCCGGCCGTCATCTCCGGCAATGAACAACTCACCTATGTTGAATTGGATCGTCGAACGGACGCCCTGGCGTGGGGGTTGAAGGAAAAGGGCTTGAGGCAGGGGGACATCGCCGTCCTGATGATGCCCAATTCCATCGACTGGATCACGGCCTATTACGCCCTGGCCAAACTGGGTGCCGTGGTCCTGCCGGTGAACTTTCTGTACCGCACCGAGGAGTTGAAACACATCTTTCAGGATTCGGGAGCCCGCGCCTTCATCGGTGATCCGGATCACCTGGAATATGCCGGTCCCCTGGTTATGGCGTCCCCCCAATTCGATCTGACCCTGACCTCGGGAAAGCGTTTGCCCGAGGGATTTGAATCCCTGAGCGACCTGTTTCTGGATCAGGGGCCCTTCCCTCTTTACGACACCCGGGATGACGACACCTTTGCCATCATCTATACGAGCGGCACCACCGGCCTGGCCAAAGGCGCCATGCTGACCCACCACAGCCTGGCGAGCAACGCCCGCACCGTGGCCGAGATGCGATTCACCGAGCCTCATGACATCTGTCTGGGGGTCTTGCCCCTGTTTCATATCTACGGCCAGACCAGCACCCTCAACGCGAGCTTCCACCTCGGTCTCACCATACGCCTGTGGGCGCATTTCGAGGCCGAAGCGGTCTTCGCCGCCATCGAAAAAGAGGAAAGCACCATTCTGATCGCCGTGCCCACCATCTTCAACCGTTTGGCCGAAATGGCCTCTCAGACACCGCCGTCCCGCTCATCCCTCAGGTTCTGCGTGTCAGGCGGGGCCTCACTCCCCGTGGAGGTCTTGAAAAGGTTTGAAAACGCCTTTCAAGTAACCATTTATGAGGGATACGGCCTGACCGAGTGTTCGCCCGTCTGTGTGGAAAATCCCTATGGCCGTCCCACCAAGCCCGGCGCCATCGGCGTGCCCATCCCAGGCTTTGAGGCCCGCATGGTGGATGAGAACGACCAGGATGTGCCCCTTGGAGAGGTGGGGGAACTGATCGTCAAGGGACCCGGGGTCATGAAGGGCTACCTGAATCAGCCCGAAGCCACCAAAGAGACCCTCAGAGGCGGCTGGCTCCATACCGGGGATCTGGCCAAGCAGGATGAGGACGGGTATATCTACATTGTGGACCGCAAAAAGGAACTCATCATTCGCGGAGGATACAATGTCTATCCCCGGGAGGTGGAGGAGGTCCTTTACGGGCATCCGGGGGTGCTTGAGTGTGCGGTGATCGGTGTGCCCCACAAGGATCTTGGGGAGGAGGTGTGCGCAGTGATCGTGCGACGTCCGGGCGTCACCACCACGGCCGAGGAAATTCGTGACTACGTCAAAGAACGCGTGGCCCCTTACAAGTATCCGCGGATCATTCGGTTTGTCCCGGATCTGCCCAAGACCAACACCGGCAAGATCCTCAAGCGCCGGATCCGGCTGTCCGACAATTGAGTCTTAAAAGAAAACCCATAACCGCCGCCCGAGAGCGGCCCAAAAAAGGAGGATTGGAATGAAAAAAATCATTGTGTTGTTTGCTTGTCTGTCCTTTTCAATGACATGTTTCACTGCCTCAGCCATGGCAAAGACCTTGCGCATCCAGTGCGCATACCCCCAGACGGCCTATGCGGGTCAGTCCACCCAGTTTTTTGCAGATAAGGTTGGGGAGCTCACCCAAGGTAAAGTAAAGGTCAAGGTCTTCTGGCCCGGCCAACTCGTCAAGACCAAAGAGGCATTCGATGCCGTCCGGCAGGGGATGATCGATGGCTATTCAGGTTCCTTGCTCTACTTCGCAGGCCTGGTGCCGGAGGTCAATTGCCAGTGGCTTCCGTTTAACTGGTCGGACCCGAAAGACGCGGAAGAGGTTCTCTTGAAAAAAGGATACATGAAGGTCATGGCCGAGGCGGTCGCCCAACATGGTGTCGAGTATTTGGCCCCCGTTTCCGTGGCCACCATGGGGCTCATGACCAAGTTCCCCGTTCATAAGCTGGAAGACCTGAAAGGCAAGAAGATCAGGGCCGTGGGCATGGAGGCAAAGATCGTAAAGGCCCTCGGTGCCTCGGCCGTGGCCATTGCCGGTGCCGAGCAGTACATGGCCCTGCAGCGGGGAACAGTGGATGGAACAGACTACCCCTGGTACACCATCGAGAAATATAAGTTCTATGAAGTCCTCAATTACATCACCTCACCGGCTTTCCACACCCCGGGCATCATCGAAATCGTCATGAACCGAAAAACCTATCAGGCCCTGCCGCAGGATCAGCAGGCCGCCGTGAAAAAAGCGGCCATCGCCGCCATGAAGCGCAGCTTCGACTTGACGCCTTCATTCGATCAAGAGGCCGTGGAAGCGGCTAAAAAACGCGGCGTGAAGATCATCCCTCTGCCGGCGGACCAGTTGGCGCTTTTTAGAAAAGCCTTAACCCCCCTCTGGGACAAAGAGGCCAAGAAATCACCCTACTCGGCCAAGCTGGTGGAAATTCTCCGGAACCATCTCAAATCCAAGGGTGTAAAGTAGGCACTGACATCCGAGTGCCCCCGATAGCGCGGGATCTTTAATAAGATCCCGCGAAATTTAAGACTCATGAACAGATTCATACGTCTTGTAAACGCGACGAACCAAATCATCGGCACTGTTTCGGCGCCCTTGACATTGCTCATCACCGGGCTTGTCTTGGTGGAAGTCATTGCGCGATATCTGTTCAATGCACCCACCACCTGGGCCAACGAGGTCAATCAGTACCTCTTGTGCGCCCTGGTGATGTTCGGTGGCGGATATACCCTCAGTAAGTACAGCCATACCCGCGTGGATATCCTCCATGTCCGATTCTCCAGAAAATCTCAGGCCCTGGTGGAAATCTTCGTCGGCGTGTGTGTCTTTATTATTGCCGTTCCCATTATCTGGTACGGTTTCGTGCTCACGGTGGAGGCTTACCAGGCCGGTCAGACCTCGGTTTCCGCGGCCGAACTTCCCCTGTGGCCTTCCATGGCCACGGTTCCGCTGGGCGCCCTCTTTTTGGGCCTGCAGGCCCTGTCCAACGCCCTGGTGGCCGTAGAGACAATAGCGTCCGTCCACGAACTCGACGAAAAAGGGGCCCGCTCATGAGCGTCGGCGTCGTGTCTTTGATCATCTTCGGCGCCCTGGTCCTGTTGCTGTTGATCGGCGTTCCCATCGCCTTTTCCCTGCTGACCGTGTCGGCCGTGGGCATATTCTTCTTATGGGGTCCCCGTGGGCTCATGGCGCTCTATAACTCGGCATACGGCGAAGGAACCAGTTTTCTTCTTCTGGCCATTCCGCTTTTCGTGCTCATGGCCAATGTCCTCAAATTCAGCGATTTGGCCGATGAACT
>JARRPY010000167.1:0-13190 GCA_037382425.1 Deltaproteobacteria bacterium | reverse complement strand
TCATGGCGCGTCTGAAGGCAACGCGTCATGAAAAAGAGTGTCGGGTCGGCCCTTCGTTTGGGGGCACAGGGGATAAAAATTGCCTGCAGCGGCCGATTGGGCGGCGCGGAAATGGCCCGGAGGGAATGGTACAGAGAAGGAAGGGTTCCCTTACACACCCTCAGAGCAGACATCGATTATGGTTTCGCAGAAGCGTTTACCACCTATGGGGTCATCGGCGTCAAAGTAACCATATTCAAAGGGGAAATTCTTCCTGAAAAGAAGGGATAGGAAGGTCTCATGTTAAGCCCGAAAAAGGTCAAGTACCGTAAAAAGCAGAGAGGTCGGACAAAAGGGAAAGCCTACCGTGGCAATAAACTTGAGTTTGGCGACTATGGGCTGCAGGCATTGGAGTGCGGCTACATGACTGCGCAGCAAATCGAATCCGCACGAATCGCCGTAACCCGGCACGTCAAGAGGGGCGGAAAGGTCTGGATCCGGGCCTTCCCGGACAAGCCGATCGGGAAGAAACCCGCTGAAACGAGAATGGGTAAGGGAAAGGCCGCTCCTGACAAATGGGTCGCCGTAATCAAACCCGGAAAAATCCTATACGAGTTGGAAGGGGTACCCGAGAACGTGGCCGGGGAGGCATTTCGTCTGGCCGGGCACAAGTTGCCTTTTGCCACCCGATTTATAACCAGGAGAGTATGAGGCGATGAAGGCAAAAGAGTTAAGGGAACTGGCCGCTGAGGAACTCCAAGAGAAAGAGAAGGGTGCAAAGCAAGAGCTGTTCAACCTTAGGTTCCAAAAGGCCACAGGGCAATTGGGGAATACTGCGGCAATCAAAAATGCCAAGAGAGAGTTGGCACGCATAAAAACAGTACGAAGAGAGCTTGAGATCTCCTCAGCAAAAGGGGAATAAGAGGTAGCGATGGCGGAACGCGGATTGCGAAAGAAGTTGGTCGGGACCGTTGTGAGTAACCAAATGGAAAAAAGCGTTGTGGTCCTGGTTGAGCGTCTCACCCAACATAGGATGTATAAAAAGTACATACGTAAACGGTCGAAATACATGGCGCACGATCCCCTAAACAGTTGTGAAATTGGCGATCGGGTGAGGATCACCGAATGCAGACCCTTGAGCAAAAACAAGAGATGGCGAGTGAGCGAGCTCATCGAAAGAAATCCCATACAGAGTTGAGCGGGATACGCCAGCCATGTAATCAATCATCGGAGTAGATGGGATGATACAAACTGAAACCAAGTTAAGAGTAGCCGACAATTCCGGTGCCAAGGTCGTCACATGTATCAAGGTGCTGGGCGGATCCAAACGGAGATATGCCAGCATCGGAGATATTATCGTGGTGGCCGTGAAAGAGGCCATGCCCAATTCCAAAGTCAAGAAGGGTGATGTGGCCCGAGCCGTTGTCGTCAGGACCGCAAAGGCAATCCGACGCCCTGATGGGTCTTATATCCGCTTCGACGACAACTCCGCCGTCCTGATCAATCAGCAGAAAGAGCCGATCGGGACGAGGATTTTCGGTCCGGTGGCACGGGAGTTGAGATTGAAAAAATTTATGAAGATCATTTCACTGGCGCCTGAGGTGCTCTGAGGGCAACGGTGTTCAAAATGAAGTGAAGTTGGCATTCGCAGATGGGAGCGATGAACGTGCGCAGGAAACATCCAAATATAAAGAAGAACGACAAGGTCATTGTCCGCACCGGGAAAGAAGTGGGTAAAATCGGTACGGTACTTAGCGTCGACGTGGAAAAAGAGCGTGTCATTGTCGAGAAGGTGAACATGATCAAAAGGCATTCTCGACCAAGCGCTCAGACCGCCCAGGGAGGCATCATTGAAAAGGAAGCCCCGCTGCATATTTCCAATGTGATGATCGTCTGCGATAAGTGCGCGGAGCCCACGAGGATTGGAAAAAGGAAACTGGAAGACGGTTCAATGGTTCGCGTGTGTAAGAAGTGTGGTGAACCGATGGAAGAGAAGTAAAGGATATATCCCGGGAGAGTTCAGATAGAGGGGGTTTCGTTGTCTCGATTAAAAGAAAAATACCATTCGGAAGTGGTGCCGGCCATGATCAAAGAATTCGGATACAAGACGATCATGGCTGTACCCCGCCTTCAAAAAGTCGTGTTGAATATGGGCCTAGGTGAAGCGATTCAGAACATCAAGGTGCTCGACGCCGCGGTGGAGGAACTAACCCTGATTGCCGGCCAGCGGGCGGTTGTCACCAAGGCACGGAAGTCCATAGCCGGATTCAAACTTCGACAGGGGATGCCCATCGGTTGCACGGTGACACTCAGGCGGGAACGCATGTATGATTTCCTCGACAAGCTGTTCAATGCAGCGCTTCCGCGCGTCCGCGATTTCAGGGGTATTTCGGGTAAGATCTTTGACGGGCGTGCCAATTGTAGCCTGGGCATAAAGGATTTCATTGTATTTCCGGAAATTGATTATGACAAAATAGATAAGGTTAAGGGTCTCAACATCTCCATTGTAACGACGGCTCAAACGGACGAAGAAGGTCGGTTTTTGATGAAACAGCTGGGGATGCCTTTCAGAAATTAGCATCATAAAGTCAAGTAGGGGGACGATTTGGCGAGAACATCACTTAGAGTAAAGGCCGATAGAAAACCAAAATTTTCTACGCGCCAATATAACAGATGCCCGATATGTGGACGCAGCCGGGCATTCCTAAGGAAATTTGGAATTTGTCGAATCTGTTTCAGGGAACTGGCATCAAAAGGCCAAATCCCAGGGGTAGTTAAATCGAGTTGGTAGTTGTTTTACAACCTTTGGAAATCCAGCCGTTTTTGTTGACAGGAACCGCTTTTGGGAACCTGAAGACTTTTAATTTAGGGAGCGACGTAAATAATGACTATGACCGATCCGCTGGCTGATATGCTGACCAGGATAAGAAATGCCATCAGGGCATCTCATGAGGTGGTAAATATCCCCAGTTCCAAGCTGAAAATCAACGTGGCCAAAGTACTCAAATCCGAAGGCTACATCAAAAATTTTAGAATCATTTCTGATGGTCAGCACCGATATATACGGGTATTCCTGAAATATGACAACGAAGGAAATCCCGTTATTGAAGGGCTTCAGAGGGTAAGCAAACCGAGTCGCAGGGTCTACGAAAAGCACCATAAGATCCCTCTGGCGTTGAATGGGTATGGGATCAATATCGTCTCTACCTCAAAGGGACTGATGACCGACGGGGAAGCCAGGAAAGAGAAAATCGGCGGAGAGATCCTCTGCTCAGTCTGGTAATTCACAAATAATATGGAGGTTTGGGATGTCACGCATAGGCAAGCGGCCTGTTCCGATACCCAAAGATGTTGAAATCAAAATTCAAGGAGATCGGCTTTCCGTCAAAGGTCCAAAAGGCGAATTGAACCAGGAGATTCATCCGAACGTAGGTATCAAGCAAGACAACGGAACGATCTTTGTCGACGTGGAAGGCAACACCCGCAAAGACAGCGCCCTGCACGGGCTTTTTGGGGCGCTCATCTCGAATATGGTCCAAGGGGTGACCAAGGGTTTTGAAAGGAGTCTTGAAATTGTTGGTGTGGGCTACAAGGCCGAGTCCAAAGGTCGAAGCATTGTGTTCAATATTGGATATTCGAACCCGGTGACCTTTGATCTGCCCCAGGGAATTGATGCCGCCATAGAAAAGAATAAGGTCACATTGACGGGCATCGACAAGGAACTGGTGGGTCGGACTGCAGCAAAGATAAGAGGACTTCGACCACCGGAATCCTACAAAGGCAAAGGGATAAAGTACACTGACGAAAAGATCAGGAGAAAAGCAGGTAAAGCAGGCGCCAAGTAACCATTGCTTTACGAATCATCGGAGAGGTTGACGGTATGGGTGTGGCAAGTCGATCAGACAAAAGGCTAAAAAGAAAAATGAGGGTACGAAAACGGGTAAAGGGAAGCCCGGAAAGACCTCGACTCAGTGTTTTCAGAAGTGCCAGACATATTTATGCCCAAGTCATAGATGACACCGAATGGCCAAAGGGATCAAGAAAGTCGCATTTGATCGAAACGGCTTCCTTTATCACGGCCGGGTCAAATCACTCGCAGATGCTGCCCGTGAAAAAGGGCTTGAATTTTAAGAACATAAAAGATGCACAGCATCCGTTAAGGATCATAACTCGCAACGAGATGCCAGATAGGGAGAAGGCCATTGTTTGAAGGCGATGATGAAGTTCAGTTAATTGAGAAGGTGGTCCACATCAACAGGGTGGCCAAAGTGGTTAAGGGTGGACGAAGGTTTAGTTTCAGCGCCATCGTTGTGGTCGGTGACGGGAAAGGGACCGTGGGAAGTGCCTTGGGAAAAGCCAACCAGGTACCCGAGGCGATCAGAAAAGGAATCGAAAAGGCCAAAAAGGATATGGGCATCGTTAACCTGAAGGACACCACCATCCCTTACGAAGTGATTGGGAGATGGGGAGCGGGCCGCGTCCTTTTAAAACCTGCCGGACCGGGAACCGGGCTAATCGCCGGGGGCGCGGTGCGAGCGGTCTTAGAGGCTGCCGGCATTCAGAACATACTGACAAAATGCCTCGGCTCTCACAATCCGCATAATATCGTAAGGGCGACCATCAATGGCCTCCGATCCCTGCGTAGCCCACAGACCATTGCATCCCACAGAGGGAAAATGGTGGAAGAAATCAGCGCCTGAAACCTTTCGAGCTTCGTTACTCCATTTTTGAAAGGCATTTGAGAGAGTAATTGTCATGAGTGAATTCATTAAAGTAACGCTTGTCAAGAGCGGCATCGGCAGGAAAAAGAAGATCCGTGAAACCCTGAAAGGGCTGGGGCTGACCAAGATGAACAAAACCGTGGCACTTAAGAACACGCCGGCCGTGAGGGGTATGATCGCTAAGGTGTCGTTTCTCGTCAGGGTTGATTGAAATATGAGGAAAAGGGATGAAAATTCATGAGTTGTCGCCCGCCGAGGGTTCAAGGAAAAAGGAAAAGAGAATCGGACGAGGGGTGGGTTCGGGTCACGGGAAAACGGCATGCCGGGGTCACAAAGGACAGCGATCTCGCTCCGGCGGCACAACCCGACCGGGATTTGAAGGTGGGCAGATGCCCATTCAGCGACGCCTCCCGAAACGCGGCTTTAAAAACCCGTTCAGGAAGGTCTATCACGTCAT
Source organism: Deltaproteobacteria bacterium (assembly GCA_037382425.1). GTDB lineage: Bacteria > Desulfobacterota > DSM-4660 > Desulfatiglandales > Desulfatiglandaceae > JAIPDZ01. The sequence continues at coordinate 8,033 of JARRPY010000167.1, read as the reverse complement.
TAATGTGGAGGATTTGAATCAGTTCGAGCCTGATTCCCAATTGGATCCTGAAACATTGAAGGCCGCTGGTCTGGCCAAGCAAAAAGCGGACGGCATCAAACTACTGGGAAATGGTGAAATCACCAAGGCCTTCGTCGTCAAGGTGCATAAAGCGAGTCGAACTGCCAGAGAAAAAATCGAGGCCGCTGGCGGTAGAATCGAGATCCTGTAATTGTCACACGCATCAAGAGTCCTGAGCGGGAGCTGAATCTATGATTGGCGGTTTTCAAAATATCCCCAAAATACCGGAGTTAAAGAAGCGGATCCTTTTCACGTTGATGATGCTTGCGGTCTATCGTATCGGGTGCCACATCCCGACACCCGGCGTGGACGGGGCAGCTTTGGCCGCCTTTTTCGGTGCAAGACAAGGGACCCTTTTCGGCCTGTTCGACATGTTTTCAGGGGGTGCCTTGAGCAGGATGTCCGTGATGGCACTCGGCATCATGCCGTATATCAGTGCGTCCATTATCCTGGAACTGATGGCGGTGGTGGTTCCCTACCTCGAAAAGCTCAAAAAAGAAGGCGAACAGGGCCGTAAGAAGATCACCCAGTACACCCGATACGGCACCGTCATTCTGAGTATTATTCAGGGCTTCGGAATAGCGGTCGGTCTCGAAAACATGACCAGTCCGGGCGGCGTCATGGTCGTCCCTGTGGGGGGATGGGGGTTCAGGCTCCTCACGGTGATCACGTTGACAGCGGGAACCTCTTTTCTCATGTGGCTGGGCGAGCAAATAACCGAGAGAGGGATCGGGAACGGCATTTCGCTTATCATTTTTGCCGGCATCGTGGCCCGCTTCCCCATAGCCGTCGCCAACAGTTTCAGGTTGATGGGCACCGGGGAGATTACCCCATTTTTCATGGTTCTACTGATCGCCATGATGGTGGCCGTTGTCGGGGTCATTGTTTTTATTGAAAGGGGGCAAAGGAGAATACCGGTTCAATACGCCAAGCGCGTGGTGGGGAGAAAGATGTATGGCGGACAAACAACCCACATCCCCCTCAAGGTGAATACGGCCGGTGTCATACCGCCTATTTTTGCATCTTCCATCATCATGTTTCCCGCAACCATTGCGAACTTCTTGAGCAAAGACAATTTCCCGTGGATTCAGACCATTGTAAACGCGCTGAACCCCGGGCATATTATTTATATTCTGATATATGTCACCTTCATATTTTTCTTCTGCTACTTTTATACGGCAGTACATTTCAACCCGGTGGACGTGGCTGACAACATGAAACGATCCGGCGGGTTTATCCCGGGGATCCGGCCCGGAAAAAATACGGCCGAATATATCGACAGAGTCCTTACACGACTGACATTCTCGGGTGCCATTTATGTCTCGGCGATTTGTGTGTTGCCCAATATATTGATTTATCATTTGAATGTGCCATTTTACTTTGGTGGTACCGCATTGTTGATCGTCGTCGGCGTTGCCATGGACACTACGAACCAGATCGAATCGCATATGCTGACGAGACACTATGAGGGCTTCATGAAGAAGGGTTTGGGAAAAACGAGGTAGTAAAACCGTTTAAAGCAATACGTGGGGATCTGACACCTCCCCAAATCTAATGGAACTGACATATGCCTAAGGAAGAGCCCATTGAGGTGGAAGGGGTCGTGATCGAGACACTGCCCAATGCCATGTTCAGGGTTGAGCTAAAGAATGGTCACCGGGTTTTGGGACATATTTCGGGAAAGATGAGAAAGCACTTCATCAAAATCCTGCCCGGAGACAAGGTATCTGTCGAACTATCTCCCTATGACCTCACTCGGGGCCGTATCGTTTATCGGGAGAAGACCTAGACCGGCCGTGCGTATACGCATTGACCCAAACAGGGTGCCGGAAGGAGTTTTTGGCAATGACGGTAAGACCGTCTGTAAAGAGAATGTGTAAGAAATGCAAGATTATAAAGAGACGCGGCGTCACCCGGGTCATCTGTGAGAACCCACGCCATAAGCAACGGCAGGGGTAACCCAAATGGTGTGCCCACTTCAGCACCAGGAGTGGCGCCGTAGGCATAGGTGATCTCATGGTGGGCAGAGGCGCCTGAATAAACTGATGGCCTGTGACTATCTAAAAGACGATTTATAAAAGAGGAGTTGGATATTGGCAAGGATTGCTGGTGTTGACCTACCGAAAGCGAAACGGATGGAAGTGGCGCTGACCTATATTTATGGGATTGGCCGAACCTCTTCTCAAAAAATATTGACCGAAGCCCAAATCGACTGGAATACCAAATCGGACGATTTGACATCTGAAGAGGTTACACGAATCCGTAATATTATCGATGAAAAGTACCGGGTGGAGGGAGATCTCAGACGCGAAGTTTCCATGAACATCAAGCGCTTGATGGATCTGGGCCTCTATCGCGGGTTGAGACACCGCCGCGGATTACCTGTCCGAGGTCAACGGACGAGCACCAATGCCAGGACCCGGAAGGGCCCCCGCAGGGCTGTTATGGGTAAGAGGAAAAAATAAGGATAAGAATCTGAGGAAATCCAATGGCAAGGACCGTCAAAAAAAGAGGCAAGGTAAAAAAAGAGAAGAAGAACGTCCCCACGGGAATCGTTCATATCCAATCGACGTTCAACAATACCATCGTCACCATCACCGATCCCAGTGGAAATGTCATCGCCCAATCCAGTGCGGGTAGGGGCGGGGTCAAGGGCTCGAGAAAAAGCACCCCGTTTGCAGCTCAGCTTGCAGGTCGTGACGCACTTAGGCAGGCGATGGACCAGGGGATGCGTGTGGCGGAGGTGCGCGTCAAGGGGCCGGGTGTCGGCAGAGAGGCGGCTCTAAGGTCGCTGCAAGTGGAAGGATTCACGGTTACCGTCATCCGGGATGTGACGCCCATACCCCACAATGGATGCCGGCCGCCCAAGAGACGTAGGGTATAAAGTGACGAAAGAACAATCATTTTAAGGGGGCTATTTTGGCCAGATATACCAATTCTGTATGCAGATTATGCCGACGTGAGAATCTGAAGCTCTATCTAAAGGGCGACCGCTGCTACGGGGATAAGTGTGCGTTTGAGAGAAGAGGCTATGCGCCTGGTCAGCACGGCCAGAGGCGTGGCGGAAAAGTTTCCGATTACAGAGTGCAGCTCAGAGAAAAGCAGAAAGTCAAGAGAATATACGGCATCTTGGAAAAACAGTTCAGAGGCTACTATTATAGAGCTGAAAAGCAAAAGGGAATTACGGGAACAAACCTCTTGATGTTACTCGAATCGCGTTTAGATAACATCGTCTACAGGATGGGCTTTGCCGTTTCTCGTAATCAGGCCAGGCAGTTCATCAGGCATAATCATTTTTCAGTGAATGGTAAGAAAGTAAACATCCCCTCTTATAGGGTAAAGCCAGGTGATGTGCTCGAAGTAAAGGAGAAGAGCCAAAAGGTACCCCAAGTCGTTGAGGCGATGGAGACTGTGGTGAGAAGAGGTGTTCCGGAATGGATTGAATTGGAAAAAGACAAATTCAAAGGAACCCTCAAGGCGCTTCCCAATCGAGAGAACCTCACAATGCCTATTCAGGAACAACTCATCGTTGAATTGTATTCAAAATAGGATGCCGCCTGTATGCATCTTAGAACTGAGCAATACCATTGATCAGTCCAAAATCATCAACGCAATAAGGGGGAGACTTTTTTGGGAGACTTAAGGAGCAGAAACTGGCGGGAGCTGATTCGACCGAAACGGATTGAAATTGATCAAGACAGCTACTCAAACCGTTACGGAAAATTTGTGTGTGAACCGCTGGAGAGGGGATTCGGCATTACCATAGGGAATGCAATCAGACGCATTTTATTGTCTTCCCTTCAGGGTGCCGCAATCGTCTCCGTCAAAATCGATGGGGTTCTTCATGAATTCTCCACAGTCCCCGGCGTATTGGAGGATGTGACGGATATTATTTTGAATCTCAAGGAGATTCGACTCAAACTGCTGAACAATGATCATGCGATCATCCATTTAGAAAAAACGGGGGAAGGCGCCGTCACGGCAGGAGATATTGAAACCGACGGATCGGTGGAGATTCTGAACCCGGAGAAACACATCGCCACCCTCAATAAGGAAGCCAAACTCAGCATGGAAATGGTCGTCCAGATGGGAAAGGGTTATGTGCCTGCTGAAAAAAATAAATTGGAAGACATGGACGTCGGTCTGATTCCCATGGATGCCGTATTCTCGTGCATCGAAAAGGTCAATTATGTGGTCACCAATGCCAGGGTGGGACAAATTACCGATTATGATAAATTGACACTCGAAGTCTGGACAGACGGGACGCTTCTGCCGGAAGACGCCGTGGCGAACGCCGCCAAGATTCTCAAAGAGCAGATGAACCCCTTCATCAACTTCGAGGAAGAACCCGAACCTGAAGAAGATGAGGAAGAAGAAGGGAAGGAAAAATTGAATGAGAACCTCTTCCGACCCGTCTCAGACCTCGAGCTGTCGGTTCGATCCGCCAACTGCCTGCAGAACGCGAACATCAAACTGATCGGGGAGCTGGTCCAGAAGACCGACGCCGAGATGTTGAAGACCAAGAATTTCGGTCGAAAATCGCTGAACGAAATCAAATCCATCCTTGAGGAAATGGGGCTGTCCCTCGGCATGAAGCTGGACAATTTCCCAGCGGCTGAACCGCCTTCGGAAGACGAAACAAAAGAAGAAACAAGTGAAAAAGAGGACGAACCTGCCGAAATCGAGGAAGAGGACGAAGAGGAAAAGGGGCAGGAAAACAAGGAACAGAAAGCCAAAGCGAAATCAACCAAGAGCACCGCTAAGGATAAGAAAAGCAAGAGCAAGGGAAAGGAAACGGGGAAATGAGGCACAGAAAGGCAGGGAATCAGCTGGCGCGCAACTCGAGTCATCGGCGGGCGATGCTGAGAAATATGGTGACTTCCCTATTTAAATATGAACAGATTCAAACAACGGACGCAAAGGCCAAGGCGGCAAGGCCCATTGCGGAAAAAATGATCACGCTCGCCAAACGCGGGGATCTCCACGCCAGACGCCGGGCCCTCTCCTATATTCAGGAGAAACAGGTTGCCCACAAACTCTTCGATGAGTTAAAAGACCGGTATATGAATAGACAAGGCGGGTATACCCGTATCGTAAAGAAGGGTCCCAGAAACGGGGATGGCGGCGGCATATCCGAACCCGAGTCCGACGATGATCTTTTCTGCCAGATGGGAGGGAAACGTCTCTTCCAGGATGCCCCGTTCATGGTGGATTGGGCTGATGGGATAACCTTGAAGTGGATGACCCATCCTTTCTCCCGGGTTTTTCCGGTAAGAACTGCGCTCGGAAACGATAATCGTTTATTTCAGCATCCGCCTTCTGTCCCTGCGTGGCCATCTAAACGCTTTCCTTACATATGAACCATAATGGGTTTAGTCACATTAACGAAAATCTCCGTCATCTTTCTTGAGAGATGGCTTTTCAAGGACATCGGCCTTCAGATCAATCCCGGGGAGCGCATCGGGCTTGTGGGTCCCAATGGCTCGGGAAAGACCTCTCTTTTGAGAATCATTACGGGTGAGATGAGGGCGGACAGCGGAGAGGTCAAAATCGCAAAGGGATGCAGAATCGGCTACCTCCCCCAAGACATCAAGGAGACCGAATCAGGTCCTCTGCTCAGATCGGTGCTGTACGCCGTTCGTGAAAGAGAGATTCTCGAAGGAAAGCTTAAAGCGGCGGAAGCCGCATTGGAGCAGGCCACCAGCCAGGATATGCAGAAGACCATAGGGGAAGACATCAGCCAAATCCACCATGAACGGGGCATCCTGGAAGAGACGTTTCCCTCCCATCTGGCAGAAAAGATCATCGTCGGACTCGGGTTCGGACCCCCGGATTTTGATCGACCCCTCTCATCCCTCAGCGGGGGCTGGAAGATGCGCGCCGCCCTGGCCAAACTCCTTTATCAAAAACCGGATCTCCTGCTGTTGGACGAGCCCACCAATCATCTCGATATTCCCTCTGTCAGGTGGTTAGAGGATTTTTTGAAGGAATTTTCAGGGGCCATGGTCCTCGTGTCTCATGACCGGGAATTTCTGAACCGACAGGTGGATCGGATCATCTCCTTTGAATCCGAGGGGATGCGGTCGTACCAGGGGAATTACGATGCCTACCTGAAGGCCCGTGAGGAAGAAAAGCGCGTGCTGGAAGCAAAGGCGAAAAAGCAGGAACAAAAGATCAAGGATGCCCAGAAATTTATCGACCGATTTCGCGCCAAGTCGTCCAAGGCAAGACAGGCACAGAGCAAAATAAAACTGGTCAAGAAGATGGCCATCGTGGAGACGCGTCAAAGCGAGAAGACCATTCACTTTTCCTTCCCCGAGGTGGCGCGGAGCGGACGAGACGTGGCCACTCTTAGGTGCCTATCCAAGCGGTTCGGGCAACATACGTTATATGAGCATCTGGATCTCTCCGTTCAACGAGGAGAAAAAATTGCGGTTGTAGGCCCGAACGGGTGCGGGAAAACCACTTTGCTCAGACTCATTGCCGGTGAAATGGAGCCGACTGAGGGGGCCGTCTCTCTCGGGCATGCGGTCCACATGACCTACTTTGCCCAGCACCATACGGATCTCTTGAACCTGGATCGCACGGTCCTCGAAGAGGTATACGGGGTGGTTCCGGACGCCACGCTCGGGTTTGTTCGATCGGTATGCGGGGCCTTCCTTTTTTCCGGCAACGAGGTCGACAAATCGATCCGTGTCCTCTCCGGCGGTGAGAGGGCTCGGGTATCCCTGGCCAAGCTTCTGGTGTCTCCGGGAAACTTCATGTTGATGGATGAACCCACGAACCATCTCGACATCGGTTCGTCGGAAATGCTCATAGAGGCGTTGTCCGGATTCACCGGCACACTCCTGTTCGTATCCCATAACCAATACTTTGTGAACAAGCTGGCCACAAAAATTTGGGATATCAAAGATGCCGCCATCACAGAATATCCGGGGAATTTGGATGAATATTATGCCCATCTCGCTCGCATCGAATCGGCGGCAGGCCGTGAGAGAGGCGGCCCGCCCCCTACAAATGATAATGAACTTCACCACAATGGCAAAGGAAGCACCGACGGGCGGCCAAAAAGGGCTTTAGACCGGAAGCAAAACAGAAGGGAAAGAGCCGAGAGGCGGCAAATAATCTATGACACCTTGAAGCCGATCCAAAACGAATTGAAGGAAATAGAGGACCGCATCACCCGGCTCGAATCCCGGCAAAAGGCAGTGGAAAAAAGCCTTGCAGATCCCAAGATTTTTGAGGATAAAGATGTCAGTGTTCCCTTGCTGACAGAATACAAGGCGCTAAGGGACGACATTCATGAATTATTGTCAAAATGGGAAGACGGCCAGAACCGGCTGGAATCCGCAAAAACGGCACTGAACGTCGAGGGTTAGGCATGATGGACATCGAAGCGGCACATAAAACTCTCTTAAGGAAACTGGGCCTTCTTGATGAGGATTTCGCCCTTTTTGACGGAAAATTCGTCACCTATGAATATGACGCTGAAAAAGGGGTCAGACTCTATGACCCCTATTATCAGACCAGTTACAACGAATACATCGGGATTGATGGCTGGAGTTCATGGAGCATAGAGGAAGATTCATTCATGAGTGACATCCTTGAACCCACCCGAAAGGCCGTAGCGGAAAGCCAACCTGCACCCCCTAAGACGCCACAGGAACCGATTGCGGAGGCCCTCGGAAAAAAATTCGGTGCGAAAAGTGATGATGGTTGAGCCAAACGGCGCGTGATATTGCTGGGTGAGGATATTGACCTTCCGCCCCCCGGAAACCGACCAGGACAACAGGCCCGTGAACCTTTCTCAATACATTGAATTCATAAAAACCCACGCGTCATTCGGGGACGCCTTCGTATACCACCGATATCTCCCCCCGAAGCCCGGTGTTTATAGCCATCCGCCCGAGCTCCACCACCGGATACAGGAAGCCCTTCACGGCTCCGGGATCAAGGGCCTTTACAGCCATCAG
>JARRPY010000166.1:0-6408 GCA_037382425.1 Deltaproteobacteria bacterium | reverse complement strand
TCATGGACTCGCCACCCAAAACACTCTGGCCGGTGATAGTGGCCCTGGTATGGGTGGTGATCACTCGCCGGGCATTCTGGGGCCTCATGGTCGGGGCCTTTGCCGGTTCCGTGATTCTCTGTGGGGGAAATCCGTGGCAGGCTTATCTTGAGCTGTTTTCCCGCCATCTTGCCCCGAGCCTTCACAGTTCATGGAAGCTTGGTGCCATCCTTTTCACGTTGATCCTGGGTGGTTTTGGCGCGGTGCTTAATGAGGGCGCAGGATTTCAGACACTGGTGCATTATTTTTTGCGAAAAGGACACGACGCATCCAGACGGTTGCAGGCCATCGCGACCGGCCTCGGCATCGTTTGCTTTTTTGACGGACTGGCCAACAGTATGCTGGTGGGGCGGGTTTGCAAAGATGCGGCGGGAAAGTGTGGCGTATCGCAGGTGAAGCTGTCTTATATTGCGGACTCCACATCTTCTGCAGTGGCCTGTGTGGCGTTTGTCTCCACCTGGATTGCCTATCAGCTCAGTATGATCAAGGAGGGGTTCAGACTCGCCGGTCGAGAGGTCAATCCCTACCTGGTATTTTTGAAATCCGTCCCGTTTAATTTCTACTGCTGGTTCACGCTGGTGATGCTGTTTGTTTCCATATTTAAGCGCTTCAATCCGGGATCCATGAAGACCTTTGAAAATGACGCCATGAAGCGAGCGTCCGAGTTAAGGGATGTGTCATTGTACAGTCGAGAGGGTGGGGCAGGAATGTACACGGTATTTGTTCCCCTGATGACCCTCATTCTCTTATTTTTTCTGGGATTCTATTTAATTGGGAGCCCCAGACCCCTTTGGCCTATAACCTCCCAAAAGATTACAGCCGCCTTCGGTTCGAATGCCGGGCCTCTCGTGCTGGTCCTGTCCGGACTCATCGCCTCACTGGTTGCTGTTTTCCTTTTCCCGCCTCATCAGGAGGGCCGTTTTTTTCAGGGTATTTTGGCCTTCAAAGATGGCGTTCACTCGCTTATTGGGCCCGTCTTCATTCTTGTGGCGGCATGGATCATCGGGAGTGTCCTCGGTTCCCTTAAAACCGCGGAATACCTCTCCACGTTGATGTCAAAGATCCATGCCACGGCCCTCGTCCCGGCAATGATCTTCGTGATCGGGGCCCTGATATCATTCTCCACGGGCACGTCCTGGGGAACCATGGGAATCCTTTTCCCATTGGCGATTCCCATCGCGGCCACAGCGTGTCAGGCGGGAGCGCCTGCGTGGCAGGAAGACTATTTGACGCTGTCTGTCGCAGCGGTTTTCAGCGGGGCTGTTTTCGGGGATCACTGCTCTCCCTTCAGTGACACAACCATTATCTCGTCCATATCCTGCGGCGTGGAACCCCACGATCACATTCGGACACAGATCCCATTTGCCCTTATCACCGCCGGTGTGGCCCTGGTCTTTGGATTTCTTCCCGCGGGTTTGGGCCTGTCGCCCTATGTCTCATTTCTGATGGGGGCCCTGTGCCTCATATGCCTGCCCAGTTTTTTTCGGTGATTCAACTGGATCATTGAATACAAATCCAGACAATACCGCCGATGACCAGTACCACGCCCAGCAGGATACGCAGCTTGAACCGTTCCTGTCGAAACAGGAGACTGATGAGAAGCGTGAAGAGAGGGAAGGAAGCGATAATGGGGGAGACCACGACTACCCGGCCGCAATGAAGCGCCGTATACATGCACAATATCCCTATGGCAATCAATGCCCCGGCACATCCGCTCCACAGAAGTCCTCGGACGGGGAGGGGTACCGGGAGTCTACCGAGCCTGAGACGGTTGATGATGACGGCACCAAAAAGAGAAACGGTGAAAGAGACAAGTGCCGCCGCGTATGGACTGGGGAGCATGTCCAGGCCGAATTTCCCCAGGTTGTGATTGGCTGCACGGATCATGGCGGCGCCGATGGGAAGCATAATGGCCCACAAAGGCCAATCCCTGAACCCGTTTCGGTTCCACGTCAGCACCATGATGCCCAAAACCGTTCCGACGGTGCCCAGTAGGAGCATGAGCGTGATGTGTTCTCCCAACAGAAACACGGCGCCGGCGGTAGCAAAAAGGGGCGCCGTGGCTGAAATCGTGGCCGAAACCGTGGCGCCCATCCGTTTCGTGGCCTCGAATGCAAGATATATGGAAAAGAGTGGATGCATCAGCCCATTGGCCGCAAAAATCCATATCCCCGGATTTGTGAGATATCTGAACTTGAATAAAAAGGGCGCCAGCAGCCACAAAATGGCGGCACAGCTCCCTATGGTAAGCATGGAACTGGTCTGAGGGTCGACATATGAAAAGCTTTTCAAGGTGATAACGAGCTGCCCGCCAAAGCAGAGGGCCGCCACGGTCGCGTAGAAGATGGGGATGAGTGCTTTGTCCATATCGTCAGGACTGATTTATGGGCTATCTCGGCAATTCTAAAATGACACGTTGATGAGGCCGTGGGCGGTTAATTTTCGGACAATGGGGGGGACCAGGAGGGCCCCCAGGACACCGAAAACCATGCCGGAGGCAGATGAAATCAGCGCATGCTGGATAATGATATCCCAGTCCACGCCGATGATCCATTCGACCAGAATGATGCTTAAGAAGCGGCTTGCGGCGCCGAGGGCACCCACAATTGCAGAGGCGACATAGCTACTGGCAAGCCCATGTGAAAACATCCCCGCCAGGTCGACAAGGAGCGCAGGGAAGAGAAACTTGAGCATGATCAAGGGACCGCCTTTCCCCATCCCCAGAAGGGTGCAAATGAGCCCGGCAAGTAACCCCATCAGGGTGGCCGCTCCGATCTTTGGCACACACCCCTTTCCGAGAATCAGGAAGAACATGGTGAAAAACATGGCGTGGCCGGGTATGTTCAGGTGAAAACGGAATAATGCCCGGGAAATGACGATGAAGCAGGCGCAAAATGCAAGGTAAAGCGCCTCCTGTAGGGTCAATCTTTTCATGGCCGAGGTTTCTCTTCGAATCCTCTGGCTTCGGCGGAAAGCGCCGCTGTTTGGGCGGTTTTGAGTGCCCTGACCATTAATGGAATCATCAGGCACTGAAACAGATCTCGCCAATGTCTCGGGTTCCAGACATGGCGGATCCCAATCGGCGCTCCCCGAAGCTGCTGAGCCATGGCGATTTCCTTGGATTCACGGGTAAAGAAAGGAATAAACCGAAGGCTGGTGAAGAGGAGAAAACTCAATCGATCCGGCATCAGTTTCTTGAGACTCTTCATCATCCGAGACGCTTGAGTGGTACGCAGCAACACCGTGCCCGGCAGGAAAAGAAGCATCATTTGAAAACCGGTTCTCAATCCGGGCCAGAGGCCTTCCATAACCCCGTACTTCAGCAGGTAAAGCAACAGGATAATCGCCATTTGAATCAGAAAGAGCCGGATATCCCGCCAGAAGTTGGCAACACCCAACCGGGCGGAAAAGTAATAGATCAGGTTCAGGGCAAGCAGGGCCAGGAGCATCCAGGGTTCACGGGCTGCGATGGCTCCGGCGGAAAGTAAAAGTGCCAGAATCATTTTCCACCCCGGTCCCAGACGATGGACGGGCGATCGGCCGGAACAATACTGAAATGCGTTGGGCCTGAACCCGCCTTTAGGCTTTACATCCCGCTTTTTCAATGCGTCCATTCCTTAAGAAAAGTGTGTCATCGGCCCAGCGTCTGTCCGGCAAGGAGCCGTGAGATGCAATGACCACCGTTGTCCCTCGTCTCTCACACAAACGGGTGAGGATATGTAGAATACGGATTCTCCGGTTGAGATCGAGGCCCGCAAAGGGCTCATCCAGCATCAATAAACGGGGCCCCGGTGCCATCACCGATGCCAGCATCACCCGGTGCTGTTCTCCGAAACTGATCGTCAGCGGCGAGTGACTTTTCAGATGACCGACCTCGAAAACATCGAGGGCCTCTTCCACGCGAGCCCGGATCTGTCGTCTCGAGAGCCCCATCCGTTTGAGGGAAAAAGCGACTTCGTCCTGGACCGTGTCTTCAAAGAGTTGCCTTTCCGGGTTTTGAAAAACGAGCCCCATTTTACCCAGCAGCCTGGCCGGCTCCGGACGGCCCAGTCCGTCCATGTGAACGCCGCCGCTTTCTGGTCGAAGCAAGCCGGCCATGCATTTTAGGAGGGTTGATTTTCCGGCGCCGTTGGGGCCATGGATGAATACCCGCCGACCCGGAAACAGTTGGAAATCGACATGATCAAACAAGGGACGGCCATTGGCGCCGGTGATGGTCAGCCCGTTTACGGCGAGGAGGGGCCTTTTGAAATCGGCTCCGGTTGCTGCACTGTGTTCCTTTTTCACGGGTCCGGAAATCGGCGATTCACCCGAAAGTTTACTGTCAATCTGCTCAATTCGCCCCCGGTCCATGAAGACATACCGGTCTGCCAGAGATTCAAACAAGCCCAGATCATGATCGGCGATGATCAGCGTACGGCCCGACGCCTTCATAGACTCTAACAAGACTTTCAGATTCATTTTTCCCCGTGCATCGAGCTGTGCCGTGGGTTCATCCAGAAGGAGCACGCCCGGAGTGGTAGCGATCACCGATGCAATGGCCAGACGGTGGGTCTGCCCGGCGGAGAGGGATTCGACGTTGTGGGTTTCAAGACCGTTCAATGAAACCGTTTTAAGACTCTGCTTGACGGCGGTTTCCACTTCCTTCTGGTCAAAGCCCAGATTCTGGGGCCCGAAAGCCACTTCATCCGCCACAGTGGTGCAGAGCAGCTGACTTTCCGCATTCTGAAAGACCAACGCGGTGCGGCCGTGACCGTTTCCGTTGGCCACGTCAATGGAACCGTTCTTTCGCCCGTTTTTCAAGAGTCCTTTAATCGCCAGAAAGAGCGTGCTCTTGCCGCAGCCAGAGGGACCCGTGATACAAATACACTCGCCCGGCCGGATAGACAGGGTGAGCCCGGACAGCGCCCAAGTCTCGCGACCCGGATACTGATAGCCGTATCCCTTTATATCAACAACCGGTTTCACAGAAAGCGAGTCCCAACATCACGGTTTCTTCTTCTTTCGCTTTGTTCCCACGGCCCGCCAAAAACCGCCGGCGTCCTGCTGAACGGCGAGGACCGGTCGGTGACCCCACAGCCTGGGCCGGAGCCAGTTCCCGGTACGAATTGGGTCGGTTGGGGCCAGGGGCTTGGCATCCCGTTCCAGAGAGGTTACCAGAATGCGGGCCGACTCGAGTTCGGATACGGTGACTTCATCGGGAAAAGCGCGAAGGCTGCCGAATTCGATGAAGCGGCCGCACCAGCCCGAGGACGTCAGTCCCACAGCGGCGGCGGCGCCGATGATGCCGTCGTTGGTGCCGCCGTGCCCGGTGAGATGAAAGCCGGAGGCGGCCCGGAGGGCGTCTTTCTGAGAAACCACCTCCCGCGTGCAAAGACGGCCGAAGTCGCCTAGGATCGACAGGTCCCTGTGTCCATTGGATGCCACACAAACGCCGGGGTCGCTTCCTACAAGCGAATGGCGTTCAACATGCCTGATGGCGAGCGTTGTCAGCGCTTCCTCCAAGTCGTCTCTGTCCGTATCCACCACCACGCAGGCGGAGCTGTTGTGAGACGTGTAGGGGATGTCGGCATGAAGCAGCAATTGCTGACGCACCACGCCCCACATTCGGCAGTCCGCCGGCAGTTCCTTTTCAAACCACCGGGCCAGCTTCCCGGTGCCGCGGTTGGCGTTTTTGTTGTCCGTGTCGTCAAACCCAATATAAATACGCATGTAACGCCTCACATTAAAAATTTATCTGAGCCCCGCCGTAGATGACCCGGCCGGCCCCAGGGAAACCATAGCTCTCCTCGTAGTCTTTGTCAAAGAGGTTATCGGCACCTACGTAAAGATCCAGAAGCCCGTTGAAAAGGGATTGGTTCAATTTCAAATTGGCAACCGCATAGTTGGGCAGTTCCGCTTTTTCAAAGGGTTCCGAGCGTGAATAATATACCTGGTCCGCATTATAGATCACGTTGGCATAAATGGAGAAACCGAAATAAAAGGTATACTTTCCTTCAAGAGTGAGCTTGTGACGGGGCCGGTATTGGAGTTCGTCTTTCTGAGAACCGGGAGACTTGTCTTCCGTATCCATGAAGGTGTAGCCCAGCCGCAACATGAGGGGCTCGATAAACCGGGTCTCGGCGGTCACTTCAACCCCTTGAAACCGGTACTTGTCATAATTTTGAAAATAGTCGTCGTTGTACGGCTTCTCAATGTAGTTATCCACATCAGAGAGGAACCCGGTGATGGCCACGCGACTGTTCAGCGGCAGGGCCTGCTCGAAACCGAGCTCGTAGTTATAGGAGGTTTCAGGCACCAGATCCGGGTTTCCCTCGCCAACCGAATACAACTGTCTGAGGGACGGAAACCGTATCTTCTTGGCAAAGG
>JARRPY010000165.1:0-6411 GCA_037382425.1 Deltaproteobacteria bacterium | reverse complement strand
TCTTGACCCGTTTCTTCTTCAATCCGCAGATCCGTGCCTACCTGAGAGAACTGGCCAAAGAACTCGACGTCTCCACCAACGCCGTGAGAGAAGAGCTGAACCAACTCACAAAAACCCAACTCCTCAATTCGGAAAGAAACGGTCGCCAGGTCTTCTACATGGCCAACCAGGCACACCCCCTCTATCCGGAACTCAAATCGATGGTGAGTAAGGCCATGGGTATTGATCAGGTGATCGACAGCATAGTCACCCGTTTGGGGGATCTGGAAAAAGCCTATCTGATCGATGATTATGCCCAAGGGAAGGATACCGGGATCGTGGATCTCTTGCTCGTGGGAAATATCGATCAGTATCATCTGAACGATCTAAGTAGAAAGACGGAACGCTATATCAACCGGAAAATCAGATCCCTTGTGCTCACCAGGGACGAATTCGACGCCATGCTCCCCGGGCTGGAGCAGAGGCCTCGTGTCTTGATCTGGGAAGCCAAAAAGGAATGAAAACCGACCCTCATCTCTGGGGTTCATAATATTAATTTGCAATATTAATAGGTTGCATAATCGATGCACATGTAACCCAAGGGGCGGAGCTATGCGATACTACACGTTTCTATTCATTCTCGTTTCTGGCCTGACGATAGGGGTGCCTGCGAATGCAGTTGAAGGAAGGACCGCCGACCTTCCCGACCTTATTTCAGCCCTCCATAATTCCACGCCTCAAACATTTTGCGGGGAAAAGGTTCCCATGACATCCGAAGAGGTGAAGGAGCGGTTTGAAAAGGAATTTCTTCTTTCCCTCTGGGATCGCCCTCAGATTATCCTCTGGTTGAAACGATCTCATAGGTGTTTCCCGCACATAGAGAAGATGCTGAAACAAAACGGTCTTCCGGACGACCTCAAATATCTGGCCGTGGCGGAAAGCGCACTGAGGCCCCATGCCGGATCAAGACGCGGGGCCATCGGCTTCTGGCAGTTCATGCGCTATACGGGTCGGAAATACGGTCTGGAGATCAACCGACGCATCGACGAACGTCGAAACCTCTTTGCATCCACACAGGCGGCCATCCGCTATTTGAAAGCATTGCATGAGGAATTCGGTTCCTGGACCCTGGTGGCGGCGGCCTATAATATGGGGGAGGCAGGGTTGAGGGCGGAAATATTGGAACAACAGACAGATGATTATTATAAGCTGTACCTCCCCTAGGAAACCCAGAGGTTTATCTTTCGAATTCTCTCGGTGAAACTGATCGTTGAAGACCCTGAAAAGTATGGTTTCCAGCTTACAAAACCGGACTACTATCCTCCTGTTCAATTCGACCGGGTGCGAGTGAAGAGCAAGAAGGACCTCCCGATTCGCACAGTAGCCCAGGCTGCCGGAACTCACTTCAAGGTCATCAAAGACCTGAATCCGGAAATAAGGGGGCACTACATTCCCGCCGGAAACCGATACATCCGGGTCCCCAAAGGCGCTTCCAAAGGATTTGACAAGCGCTTGGCACGCCTCTTGAGTGCGCCTAAATCCACTAAAAAAGAAATCATTTATGTCGTCAGAAAGGGAGACAACCTGTCCGCCATTGCCGATCGATTCGAGGTCCCCCTGATGTCGCTCCTCATCTGGAACGGCATTAATCCCAGTCACCCCATACATCCCGGAGACCGGTTGATGATCTACCCGAAAAAGCGTTAGTCACCCGCAAGCTTATCTCGATCACCAATTTTTCTTCTTGACAACCCTCATTCTAAATATATATCTATAATATATATTTGTATTAAGGAGGTTCATAATGAAAACAGCAAAGTTGTTCAAAAATGGACAGAGCCAGGCTGTTCGGTTACCGAAGGAATTCAGGATGGCTGGAGAGGAGGTATATATTAAGAAAGAGGGTGAAGCAATTGTTCTGTTACCAAAAGAAAACTCCTGGGCGCCTCTTCTTAACAGCTTAGACCGTTTTGAAAAGGATCTTAAATTGGAGCGAAATCAGCCAATGGAGAAACAAAAACGGGAGCCCATGTTCCAATGAAATACGTATTGGATACAAATATATGCATATATATCATCAATGAAAAGCCGACAAAAGTTTTGCGCAAGTTTCAACGACATCCTGTTCATGAATTCGGCATTTCGTCTATCACCCATGCAGAACTTCAGTACGGGATCGCCAAAAGCAAACAAAAGGCAAAAAACCAGAAAGCACTGGATGAATTTTTGTTGCCACTGACCATCCTGCCCTTTCACGGAAAAAAGCTGGTTGAAGCGTATGGAAAGATAAGGACGTTTCTGGAATCCACAGGTCAAACAATTGGGCCCTTAGACACGTTAATCGCCGCCCACGCCATGAGTCTGAATTTGACCATTATCACCAACAACATATCTGAATTCTCAAGAATCCCAAAACTCAAATGCAAAAACTGGGTATCTTCAACGTAATATTAACGCCGGTTCATCCTGTAAATCCCGTCAAATTCATTTTTTCCTTTGTTCCCTTCGTTACCTTCTGTAACATCCCTTTCTTCAGCTCCTTTACTTGGTTCGAGCCTTTTGAAGGACTTCTTCTTGACTAAAATGCGTATTGAATATATAATTATTTATATTTTCCTTACAAATGAGAGGGAAACGAAATGGGCCTGAGTATTCGAAATCCACGGGTAGAACAACTGGCCAGGGAAATTTCAGCCATGAGCGGTGAGAATATCACCCGAGTCATCCTTCACGCCTTGGAAAACCAGATGGAACGACTCCGGGGCTGCCGGAGCTACCCGGATATAGCAGAAGAAATATTAAAGATATCCCGTCGTTGCAGTGCCATTCCGGATAGGGATAATAGATCACCTGATGATATCTTAGGCTATAATCAGGCAGGGGTGAATGAGCCATGGTAATCGATTCTTCCGCATTGATTGCCATACTCCTGAACGAACCTGAAACCGAGGCCTTTGCCCGAGCCATTGCCAAAGATCCGAGACGCTTGGTCAGCGTTTTTTCAGTACTGGAGGCAGGGATCGTCATCGAAGCCAAAAAAGGCGATGCCGGAGGAAGGGAGTTGGATCTGTTAATGCACCGGGCAGGCATGGAGCCCATAGCCATGGATGCGGCTCAGGTCGAACTGGCCAGGCACGCATGGCGCTCGTTCGGAAAGGGACGACATGCTGCCGGACTCAATATTGGAGACTGTTGTTCTTATGCCCTCTCAAAACATTCCGGTGAACCCCTCCTTTTTAAAGGAATGGACCTCTCCAAAACGGATATACACACTGTTCTGAGCATCAAAGAAGCCGAATCCCAGGAATAAATCCAATTCATCCTGTAAATCCTGTCAGCTTTCTTTAGTTTATCCTTCGTTACCTTCGTTAGCTTCTGTGAGAAATAATTCTTTAGTGTTTTCCTTTGTTTTCTTCATTGCCTTCTGCAAAAAGAATGCGTTTGCGCAGATTTTTTATGGATAACTGGACTTGACGAATTTATCTACAAATCGTATACTACGATTACCGTTTATGCCTGGTGAGACCTTTGAAAAATGCTCAATTTTGTTCAAGATCAAGAAAGGCGAAAATTTCAACCACAGGAATATACACAATATTTCGAGGATTGAAATTTGAGCCTGACGCAGAGATTGGGCAAAAGGGGGCGTTTTTCAAAGGTCTCCTGGTTTTAGTTAAGTGCTCATTTCATTATCCGGATCTAATACCACATGATCGATCTGACTGAATTTTTCAGCATTCAAGGACGCCTGCTGGCAACAGTACCCCGGGCCAATAGCCGGTTTATAAAAAGACACATCAATTGGGACAGCCGGCTCCTGGGAATTGTCGGCGGCCGGGGCACCGGTAAGACCACCCTGCTCCTGCAGTATCTCGCAGAACATAACAGGGGTGATCAGAAACACCTTTACATCTCCGCCGATCATATCCAAGTTCAGGCTTCCGGCCTTTATGATATCGCATCTTCCTTCTTTCGCTTAGGCGGCGAACTTATCATCATAGATGAAATCCATAAATATCCTCAATGGCATCAAGAGATAAAAAACCTATATGATGCCTTCCCGGCCCCCAAAATATTCTTTTCTGGAAGTTCCACACTTGCTCTCCAGAAAGGAAAGGCGGATCTTTCCAGACGGGCGGTTTATTACACGCTCCCGGGACTGTCATTCCGGGAATACCTCCAGTTTGCTCACGGACGAGCATTTGAACCGGTTCAACTTGAGGCCCTTATGCAGAACCACTCAGCTTTGGCCGCCAAGGTACTTGCGGAAGGTCCCCTTCTGGGTCGTTTCAAGAATTATCTCGACCATGGGGTTTACCCATTTTTCCTAGAGGGGGTGGGGACGTATCATCAAAAACTATCGAATGTGACGGAAAAGGTCCTCTACGAAGATATTCCATCAGCCATCGGGATTAAATCTGCCAATATACCCGTCCTCAAACGGATCCTGTGGCTCCTAACCACTTCACAACCTTTCTCGCCCAACATCGAGAGAATGTCACGGGACTTGAGGATCTCAAAGCCGTATGTCTATACCTATCTTGATTGCCTGGAAAGAGCCAACCTCATTGCCGCATGCCTACCCGCGCATACGGGCTATCGGCTGATACGAAAGCCATCGAGAATCTATATGGAGAATACCAACCTGTTGAGAGCCGTTGCCGGTGAAGCCGGGTTGAAAGAACAATCCGGCGCGGTTCGGGAAACCTTTTTTGCCCATCAGTTGAAGGGGGCAGGCCTGGACGTTCGAATTCCTGACCGGGGAGATTTTTTGGTCGAAGACACCCATGTCTTTGAAGTGGGCGGGAAAAATAAAGGGAAAGCCCAACTCAAGGGCATTGAAAACGGGTTCGTGGTACGAGACGACATCGATACAGGCTCAGGAAATACCATTCCGCTATGGCTGTTCGGATTCCTCTACTAAGGGGTCACGAGCTGGTCTGAATTCATACTGAAGATGAGAATGAGCATCATTGGACAATAAGCCCGCGTGATGTACTTGACGCCCTAAAATAGGACCTCCGAAATTCACCTTTTGCGGACTTTAAAACAAGAGATTTGGTCAGTTGATCCTGTAAATTCTGTCAACTTCCTTTACTTTTTCCTTAGTTACCTTCGTTACCTTCTGTAAATACATCTCACTCGCGCAGTAAGAGCTCAATTCAGGCGGTATCTATCCATTTTTTTATCATATACTGTTGAATAGTCTAACAGCATCTGTTAAATTATCACCATGACACTCATTCCGAGACATGCTGCAATACTGATCCAGGAAGCGCTGCAAGATAGATCCGGGATGTGAGGATATTTTTGCCCATCCCGTCAAATTCATTTAGCTTTTCCTTCGTCATCTTCTGTTAAGAATACTTCCGATTACAACTCAACATTATTTCTTGCCTAAAATTGTCATTGAACCTATAGTTCCCGTATTAACGTCGACAAGACTGATAGAATGGAGCTGAACGTACATAAGCAAGACATGATTTGAGCGGCTTTTTTTGTCGGTAGATGGATATCAAAAAACAAAAAACATACTGGCTAAACTCCGCGAAGCATGACCTAGAAGTGGCGGAATCTCTTTTTGATTCAGAGAAGTATGATTGGTGTCTTTTTGTGGGACACCTTGTCCTGGAAAAAACGCTGAAGGCGTATTATGTAGGTATTCATCACGAGTTCCCTCCCAAAATTCACGATCTCGTCAGACTGTCTGATTTGTCGAAAATTGAACTGGATGAAGATACACTTGATTTCCTGGATATGGTTAACACGTTCAATATCGCAACACGTTATCCGGACGAAAAGTTCAGATTTTATAAGATATGCACACGTGAGTTTGCAACCTCTAATTTCGAACGAATAAAGGATGTCTATCAATGGATATGCCGGCAAATAGATACATTGAAAAGGTAAAGGAGTTTATCAACCTTTTGAATCAAAATGGAATTGATGTTTCAGAAGCTTACCTTTTTGGTTCCGCTGTAAGTGGAAAGATAGGGGAAAACAGTGACATAGACGTTGCAGTGGTATCACCAAAATTTCAGGGTATTCTGTTCTATGACATCGAAAAGATATCAAAATTCAGAAGGAGAATTGACCTCCGTCTGGAAATACACCCTTTTTCGATGAGCGAAATTGAAAATGACCCACCGGCTTTCTTTCAACACATTCAACAAAAAGGCCTAAGAATCCATTAGATCCAGTTCAACCGATAAATGATGTTGCTCAATACACATATTTGAGGACACCACCTGAAAAGCGTTTTTCTATCGCATTCATCCAGTAAATCCTGTCGATCCTGTCAAATTCATTTGCTTCGTTATCTTCGTTACCTTCTGTAAATACATCTTCTGACCAAAATAGCAGTGTCTGTTTCCCCACAACCCAAATATGCAAAAGGCCCCCGGATCGGATGGACCCTCGGCTGCATCGGGG
>JARRPY010000164.1:0-6755 GCA_037382425.1 Deltaproteobacteria bacterium | reverse complement strand
TATCAAAAGCTTTAACGAGGCCGAGAAAATTGAAGATGTTGAAACGATGGGAAAGTTGGTAGTATCAATAGGTTACGCCTACACGCAATCCTGTAAATACGACAAGTTAATCGATATCTCACTAAGAATTACCAGGTTGTTAAAGAAAACCGGCAAGGAGGCTGATTTTTTTGAAACACCTGTTATTGTATATTCTTATGCCCTGGGACTATATGGAATGGCACTGGCAATGCAGGGGGATTTTAAGAAGGGAAAAATGTTCAGTACAGAGGGCCTAAATCACGCTGTAAAATACGGAGACAAGAGAACAATGGCATTTAACGAGTTGCAGCATGCGGGCGTCGTATTATCTGCTTGGAGAACTGAATTCTGCTCGTGACTCTGTATCCAAAGGCTTACAAATTCAGGAAAAGAGAGGTATTGAGGCCATGCTTCCCCTACATTACTGGACACTTGCCATGGTTCTTTTTGATCTAGGTAACCTTGAAGAGGCTTTTCAATATTCCAAAAAGTCCTTGGAATTATCAATAATCAACAAAGAAAAGAGATACGAGGGGTTGTCAAAGATATGGATCGGCAGAATTCTGGGGAGTAAAGAGAAGGCGCTGTATAAAGAAGGAGAACAATTGATGGGTGAAGGCTATGAAATTCTTAAAGATCTACGCCTTAAGCCTGCCATGGCCCAAGGGCATCTTTACTTGGGAGAACTCTATGGAAATTCCGGAAAAAAAGTCAGAGCGACGGAGCAACTTAGAAAGGCCAAGTCGATGTTTGAAAAAATGGAAATGGATTACTGGACAGCCAAGTGTCAAGAAGCCTGTAAAGAGCTGTAAAAGAGAACTCAATGAAAATTTTGGCGGTAAACTCAAGCCCTCGGTCCAATTTAGGCAGTATTACGGAACTCTTGTTAAATAACCTTGTTGAGGGTATGCAAGAAGCCGGCGCCGAGGTTTGTACCGTGAACTTGAGTGAGAAAACGATAAAGCCTTGCCTGGGTTGTTTCAACTGCTGGACTAAGACGCCTGGCAGGTGTATCCAGATGGATGATATGACCCATGAACTGTTACCCAAGGTTTCCGATGTCGACCTCCTTGTCTATGCGACGCCCCTCTATTTCAAAACGATGAACGCCGCCATGAGTATTTTCAGGGAGCGTATGCTCCCTCTTTCGCTACCCTTCATGGAGAAGCGAGATGGGAAGAGATCCTTTTTACTGAGACAAAAATTGCCGCCGGTCGTATGGCTTTCTGTCTGCGCGCTTCCCGAATTATCGGAGTTTGATGCATTCTCACTGTTTCTAGACAGCACATGCCATCCCGACATTCCCATTGTTGCCAAAATTTACCGAACCTCCTCTGAGGCTCTGAGACATCCGGTCTTTAAAGAGAAACTCAGCGATATTTTGAATGCGACCTTGCAAGCCGGGGAAGAGTTGGTTCGATCCTTGGAAATCTCACCGGATACCATGGCGCGTATCAGACAGCCCCTGGTAGATTCAGAACTTTTGGCTACCTTAGGGAATCTGTCCTTTAAGACCTGCATAGCGGAAAAATTAACGCTCAAAGAGTTTTTTGAAAAAGGTATGACACTCCGCCCTGATTCACTAAAGGCTTTTATGGCTTATTCAACCCTCCGTCTTAATGCAGAGGTGGCCGCTGGGAAAAAGGTGATACTCCAATTCGAATTCTCCGGGGAGATCCAGGCCTCATGCTATTTTACTTTCGAAGGGGGAAACATTGAGGCGACAGCTGGCACCAGCCATACATACGACATCGCTATCGAGACACCTTTTGAGTTGTGGATGGATATCATGACCGGCAAGGTCGAGGGTCGGGAGATGTTCATTCAGGGCAGGTACAAAGTAGAAGGAGATCTGTCGCTGATGCTGGAGCTATTTAAACAAGAGGGGAGTTAATGGTAGATCACTCGGGTGTGGGTTTCATCTAAGAAAGGGGGGGCGTGCCCCCTTTCTTTCATTTTCAATTACATTTCGATTCGATTTTTACCGCGTTTGTTCGTTAGGGTTTAATGCACCATATACATCGTGAACATGAATGGCGGGTAAAACCTCCACCTTAACGGGTGACCGCAGGCCAATCATTTTACTCATCTCAAGCAATATCTTGTGGGATTTGCTCTGACAGATAATCAGGAATTTGCGCCTTCCAATCAGATTAAGCGCCAAAAGCGATTCACTATCCAAATTTAATCGGATGTCTTCAGAATTTCTTTTATCACTCACCCACTCCTCATCCCTCAGTTTGTTAAGATACAGATAAAAGTTATTAAACCTTGAAATGGCCTCTTCCTCATCCTCCAGCTCCCAACTGCACACGATTACATACCAGTTGTGCCCAGGCTTCATCTCCATATTGCTCGGTTTTAACTCACTCATAACTCTGCCTCCTTTTTTTATGATAATAAGGTGGAAAATAAAATTTTCTTAGGTAACCAGGAGAAAATTCAACCCACCGGACTTGAAAACGGAACTAAGCGAAATCCCAAACCAACAAACCGGACTGCATTCGAGTGAACTTTTGGGCATCACACGGCAACCCTGCTATCTTTAAGAAACAGGATTTTATAAAAACAAACTAACAGGCGCATAGACCCGTGGCTTTCCGTCCTCATCTCACGATGAGTTTGGCTTTTAATGAATGATTTGAACTCCTAATCGGAATAAATCTCCATTAGGAGTATGGCATGCAGAGTTTGGAAGGTATTTTCATAGGGAACCTCTCAAATAAACAATAGTTGATCGGCATGAGTATCCCTGACACTTATGAAATAGTAATAAACACCATGATGTCAAGCAAAATCGCCCTTTAAAACCGGTAAAGAATTGATGAGTTTAGTCACAGCAAAAGTCAGGGGTTTGGTTATTCTTCAGAACCGCCGCTGGTATGAGTGGCTGAAAATGGCGCTAACATAGCCCTCATTCACTCAACACTGCTGTTTCTAAACCTGAAATACAGGCGATTCAAGCCTACCCAAATCAGGGTTCAGCATCCCATGCACTTGCCAAACGCCACAATACGTGCATGAAAATGGCATCCGATGGACCTGATTTGATCAACCCTGCAACATCTAACCCTGAAAGTCCATCGTGTGAAGGCTATCCAAATCACGGCTCATTTCTGAAATTACTCTTTATCCCAGATACACTCATTAAAGGGAGGTTATTTCCTTCTCATATTTCTCTACCCAACCATCCGCACCGCATTTGGTTAAGACGCCTATTGCCTGACCCAACTTTTCTTTTGCCCTCTGCAAGTCGCCTCGCCGCCTGAAAAATTCTCCGTAAAGGGCATAACCCCTGCCCAGATGCCACCTCATATCATTGTTACTATCCGCTGTCATGGCCTTCTGAAGCCAATGTTCCACTTCACTAAAATGCCGATCGTCCATATTCAATAAGATATCAGCAATGTACCTGGCCATCCAACCATCAAAGAGCCTGCCTCTATGTTCATCATACCACTTGAAAATCGATTTCAAATCCACATCGCCCTCCTTGTTCCTAACCTTCGCTCTCATTGATGCAACCTTGCACAGGTTAGAAAAAGAAGGCATAATTCCATAATCTTCCAGGACAGCACTCGCCTCATTATTAGAGCGCTGTGAAGCCTTGTATTCTTCTAACTCAAAATAAGCATCTCCCAAAGTAAATCTCGAAAGGGAATTCCAAAAAGGATTATAACACCGGGCACAATAATCAACCGCTTTTAAAAGATTTTCTACTGCTAATTGAAAATAACCTTTACCGAAGCAGGATACCCCATGGCCTGTGAAGGATAGCCCTGCTGGGTATAAGTCATGAATTTTTTCGCTGGTTCGAAGTGCTTCTCCACTGACCTCGTAAGCCGAGTCAATCTTCCCATTCCAATAATTAGTCATGGCGAGGGTGCTTTTCGTCCCGACGATGCCTAAGACATTATTGCCAGCCTCACTAAGTTTAAGCGCTTTGCTGAAGTGTAGATAAGATTCCTCAAATTCGCCGTTCCACGCATATAGACACGCTATCCAATAATTGCCCAGGACGAACGAAAGAAGGTCACCAACTTTCTCAGAGATACTGATGGCCTCTTCTAAATGATTCTTTGACGCATCGTAGTCTTCTCCGACGAAATGATCGCATACGCCCAGCACAGTATGGAGTTGAGAGAGCCTCTTCTTGTAATCATTCGCTACGGCGATATCGAAAATTGGATATACGACTTTACTGGCTTCGTTGAATTGGTTTAACTGAGCGAGATATAATCCAAGGGTCGTCCTGGCATCTATCAGCATTTTTTCAACTTCATCCGTTGGAGGCATCTTTTCAATGGACTCGACCCGTTTCTCGGTATACTCAATCGCATTGTTCAGTGAGGCGGTCTTTTCAGCTTTTTTCGCCGCCAGTTTGCAATAGAGCACAGCTTTTTCGTCATTTCCGCTGACGATATAGTGCTCCGCCAGTACTTCATAGTGCTGTCGGATATCGTCTTGATACAATTCCTCGATGGCATTCCCGATATCTTCATGAAGTTTCTTTCTGGTCCCGGATAAAATTGAATCATAGACCACATCCCGCGTCAGGGCGTGCCTGAAGACATAGGTGGATTCTGGAAATATGCCTCTCTCATAGACCAATTCCGCCTCCTTCAATGCGGAGAGATGGGATATCGTGTCCTTTTCAGGCAAACCACTCACCTTTTTTATCAGATCATAGCCAAATTCCCTTTCGATAACAGACCCTGTCTGAAGTACGGTTTTCGCACCCTCTGGTAAAGCGTCCACCCTCGTCATTATGACATCCTGAATCGTGGAGGGGACGGCCAGATCCGAGACATCTTTTGCCATACAATATCCGCCAGCTTTCTTTTCGATTATCCTCAGCTCTTTTATCGACCGGATAAACTCCTCAATAAAAAAGGGAATCCCTTCGGTCTTCTCCAGGATTAAGTGCTTGACTCTATCTTCCATATCCTCAGTTCCCAGGAAATGGCTCGCCATGGCCAGACTCTCCTCCTGAGAAAGCCTGTTTAAGTTGACCTGGCTGTGGAAGAACTTCCCGATCCACGGTGGCACATATTCGGATCGATAGGTAAAGATGACAAAAATTCTCGTGCCTGTTATGCTGCTCAAGAGATTGTTGAACGTATCCTCTGAACTCCTGTCGATCCAGTGAAGATCCTCGACGCTCAGAATGAGGGGCCTCATCTCCGAGCCCTTGATCACAACCCGTTTCAGTGCCTCGATAATCTGGTCTTTTCTTCCCTCAGGGCTCATGGACATCCTGTCCATGCCGGAGTCTTTCACCGAAAGGAGTTCCAGTATATAGGGAAGGGTAGATGCCTCATCTACATCTAATATTTTGAGATTGCTTACGATTTTATCCTTAATCTTGGCATCTCCATCACCATCTTGAATATCGAAGGTGGCTTTAAGAATGTCGATGACTGGGTGGTAGGCAGCCCCGCGGCTGTAAGATAGACACTTGCCTTCCAGAAAGGTAATGTCTTCGTTGGCAACTGCTTTTCTGAGTTCGTACAGCAGCCTGGATTTTCCTACCCCGGCTTCCGCTGTTATGGAGACGGCTTGCCCCTCGCCAGCTTTGGTTCGGTAAAAGGCATCCAGAAGAAGCTCTAATTCCCGTTCCCTTCCGATAAAGGTTGTCAAACCGCGCTCGGCGCTGACGTCGAATCGGGTCCTTCGGCTGCTCGGAGCGATTACCTGGTACACCCGAACAGGCTTTAGCCTGCCTTTGATCTCCTTTTCCCCAAGCGTCTCGAACCGAAAGAATCCTTCAGTGAGTTTGAACATATCCTCCGTCACATAGGTCGATCCTGGTTTAGCCAGTCCCTCCATTCGGGAAGCGAGGTTTACCGTTTCACCCACTGCCTTAAACTCTACTCGCAGGTTGTTACCAAGGGTCCCTACCACAACGGGGCCAGAATGGATGCCGATCCTCATCTTGAGGGAAGGTATGCCTTCTCTTTCCCCTTTCATTTTGTCGCTGAACATCGCCATTTCTCGGTGAATCGCCAGGGATGAACGAATGGCTCTCTGAGGGGCATCCTCCAGAGCAATGGGGGCTCCGAAAAGCGCCATGATTCCATCCCCGGTCATCTCATTGACCGTCCCCTCGTAGTCATGGACCTTGTGGATGAGGATTTCATAGACTTGGTCCATAACTCGGTAGGCTTCATCAGGACCGAGTTTCTCCACCAGTGGAGTAAACCCCTCCATATCGCAGAACATGACGGTGACCTGTTTGCGTTCGCCTTCTATTTTGTCCCTTTGGGAAAGAATTTTTTCGGTGAGCCCTTGGGGGAGATATCGTTGGATTTTGTCTAACTTTTCATCAAAGGAAAGCTCTTTGGGGGTTGGCTCAGAGGAGGAGGTGAGATCATGGCCACATTCACCGCAAAATTTATCGCCCGGAATGTTTTCAGACCCGCATTCGGAACAGACCAAAATCAGTTTGGCACCGCACTCTCTACAAAATTTGCGGGTCTCGGGGTTATCAGTCTGGCATTTCGGGCATTTCATAGGTGATGCCCTCCAGAGTTAAAGAAAGGTCAGTTTGAAGTTCAATAAGGGTGGCTAATTCAGTTTTAAGTGAATTGAGTATAAGCGGGAGGGGCCTTTCTGTCAATTCAAGGAGGAGTTCCACATATTGTATGGTCTTTCAGTTTCTCCGAAGTGAAGATTCCGTGCATTTATATGGCATTCAAGTGTCTGAATTTATTGTAAGATACCAAATTAATCAT
>JARRPY010000163.1:0-6427 GCA_037382425.1 Deltaproteobacteria bacterium | reverse complement strand
CCCCAAATCACCTATGTGAGCAAGCTGGAGATGGAGGGCAGATTTGTAACGGCCACCAGGGAAGTGGAGGACGGATACCGGCTGGTTCGATGCAAATTACCCGTATTGATAACCGTTGTGAAGGGGATCAACGTACCAAGGGTACCCACGTACAGCGACTTGGGCGAGGCCATGGATAAGGAAATACCCATCTGGACCGCCGAGGACCTGAACATTGAAAAAGGCCTCCTCGGTGCCAACGGTTCTCCCACTGCCGTTACCCGTGTGTGGACCCCGGAGGCGAAGTCCCGGGGACACGTACTAAAAGGTGAACCATCCGAGGTGGCGAAGGAACTGGCGGATATTTTGTTGAAGTCATTAGAGGAATAATTCTCTTGCGCTGAGGAGGCGCAAATATATGGGAATCAACATTGTTACCGAAAATTGCACAGGGTGTAAGAAATGTGTGAAGGCCTGCCCTTTCGGGCAAATAGAGGTCATAGAAAAAAAGGCCGCCATAAAAGAAGGATGCACCTTATGTGGCGCATGTGTGGAAGCGTGTGAATTTAACGCCATCGTGCTTGAACGCTCCGATAGCCCAGGAACCGGTGATCTGGAAAAATATCGGGGGGTTTTCGTTTTTGCCGAGCAACATGACCGAGACCTCAGGGGATGCACCTTGGAACTTCTCGGCGCGGGGAGGCGGTTGGCCGACAAACTCGGGCAGCAACTGGCTGCGGTTCTGCTCGGGCATGGGGTGGAAGGCCTGAGTCAACATCTCATCGCCCATGGTGCGGACAAGGTCTATTTGGCCGATCATTCGAGTTTGAAGTTCTATCAAACCGAGAGTTACGCGGCGGTTTTGACGGCAGTCATCTCACAATACAAGCCTTCTATTTTCCTGTTCGGAGCGACAACCACCGGCCGGGATCTCGCACCGAGGGTTGCGGCACGGGTCAACACGGGTTTGACGGCCGATTGCACATCCCTCGACATTGAAGCCGAGACAGGCCTCCTGCTTCAAACCCGGCCCGCTTGGGGAGGCAATATTATGGCCACCATCAAGACGGCCAACCACCGGCCGCAAATGGCTACGGTCAGACCTAATGTCATGAAGAAACCGATTCCGGATATGAAACATAAAGGGGGCATCATCCATATCCCGGTGAACCTCGACCCAAAAGGGATAAGGGCGAAAGTGGTGGAGATCATAAGGAACCCTGATCAGGAAATTCAAATGGAAGAAGCAGACATTGTGGTGTCCGGTGGGAGGGGATTGCAGGATGTCGATAACTTCAAGATCATTGAATCCTTGGCCAGGGTACTCGGTGGGGCGGTCGGGGCATCCCGGCCGGTTGTGGACTCGGGTTGGGCATCTCACCCCCATCAAGTGGGCCAGACGGGAAAGACGGTTCAGCCGAAGGTCTATCTCGCTTGCGGGATTTCAGGGGCAGTCCAACATCGAGTCGGGATGGAAAACGCGGATGTCATCATCGCCATCAACAAAGATCCGGATGCGCCGATTATGCAAATTGCAGACTATGCCGTTGTCGGGGATCTCTTCCAGGTCGTGCCCGAATTGATCAAGGAAATGGAGACAAAGCGGAAAAAAGGCCAGTCTTCGGTGTAATGGATTTTATGTGATTGTGGGAGGAAAAAATTATGGACATGACGTATCAACTCACCAAAAAACAAGGGTTTTTCCAGAAGAATATAGAGAGTTTTGTGAGGCAGAAAATTGCCCCTCGTGTGTCGGAAACAGATCAAATGGAGGGTTTTCCTCGGGAAATCCTGAATGAACTGGCTGGAAATCGCCTGCTGGGCATGCTTGTCACCAAAGAAGAAGGCGGAGAAGGGGCCGGTTTTTTCGACTTTTGTCTGGCCCTGGAAGGCATTGCAAAAGTGTGCCCGACATCTGCAATTATCTGTGCAACTCAAAACCTGGGTGCACGGCTCCTATCCAAGGAGGGGACACCTGATCAGAAGGGGGCCAATTTGTCGAAGCTAATGGCCGGAGAAGCCGTTTTCGGCTATTTGCTGCCTCAACTTGAAATGCTGTCGCTGCTTTTAAGCGACATCCCTCTTTCCGGTTCAGACGAAGGCGACGCCTTTTCAGTGAACAACTCGGAATGTACCATACTAAACGGAGACGCCGCGGATGTCATCTGTCTGTTTGCGAAAAACGGTGACCTTGCCCACGGCTTCCTGATAGAAAAATCCAACAAGGGGCTGACCATCGCCGAATCAAAGGGCGTGACCGGAGCCGAAGCCAGATGTCTGTGCAAGGCCGCTCTGGATAAGTGCCGTGTTTCGGGTCAGGACTTCCTCTCAAGTAGAGGAGAGGGTGAAAGAATATGGCGAGACCTGATGATAGAGGGCGCCTGCCTTACGGCGGCTATCGCATTGGGCATCGGACAGGGGGCCTTGGATTATGCCGTCACCTATTCCAAACAAAGAGAGCAGTTCGGCCGCCAAATCGCTAAATTTCAAGCCGTTCGAATCCTTTTAGCGGGGATGGCGACCAAGGTTGAGGCGGTCCGTCATTTTGTTTATCGGGTGGCGGCTGCTCTGGATCAGAAGAGCGAAGATCGCTACAAACTCTGCAGCATGGCCAAAGTCTTTTCTTCCAAAACGATCATGGAGGTAACCACGGATGCGATTCAAGTGTGTGGGGGTTATGGATATATGAAGGATTATCCCGTACAAAAAATGATGAAGGGTGCGCAACTGACTCAGATCCTTCACGGAAGCAACCCGTCCCACCAGTTGTCAACGTCTCAATGGGTATTGGGTTAGGAATGGAAAAATCCCCGGAAAACTTGAGGAGGAAATGATGGTGGAACGACATAAGATAGACCTCAACTCGGATGTGGGGGAAAGTTTCGGCCTGTACAAAATCGGCCTGGATGAGGAAGTGATCCCATTGATAACGTCGGCCAACATCGCGTGCGGCTTTCACGCCGGAGACCCGTCCGTGATGCGGCGAACCGTTGCACTGGCAAAACAGAACAACGTGGCCGTGGGGGCCCACCCCGGGCTACCCGATCTGATCGGGTTCGGCAGACGTGCCATGGACACGACCCTCGAAGAGATCAAGGACGACGTGACCTACCAGGTGGGGGCCCTTCAGGCGTTCGTGAAGATGGCGGACATGAGCCTTCAGCATGTAAAACCCCATGGCGCACTTTACAACATGGCGGTCACCCGAGTGGACATATGGGAGGCCATTGCAGAGGCCCTTGCCGCCATAGATGACCACCTGATCCTTGTGGCTTTGGCAGGACCCAACCGAGAGGCCCTCGAGGCGATCCGTTCCCGGACCGGGATTCGGAACGCCTTTGAGTTCTTCGGAGCCAGGGCCTACAATCCGGACGGCTCCCTGGTCTCGCGGCGCGAGTCCGGCTCGGTGATCCACGACCATACCCGGGTGGCCGAGCGCGTGGTGAAGATGGTGAAGGAGGGTAAGGTGACCGCCAAAGACGGAAGCGAGATCAGTCTCCAAGCGGACACCATCTGTGTGCACGGAGACAATCCTCAAGCCGTGGCCCTGGTAAAGGAAATCGGTGAAGTGCTCAATAAGGAAGGCATCAAAATGGCGCCGACGGGCACATTCCTTTAAGTCAGGAGCGTTATGACGTCGGTGGAACCGCAATACCGCCCCATGGGGGATCGATCCCTCCTCATCGAACTGGGGGGAGACATCCACCCCAAGGTAAATCAACAGGTCAGATGCCTCTTTTTGGCGTTGAAAAACCATCGAATAAACGGCATCACGGACCTCATGCCCGGATATCGGTCCATCCTTATTGTTTTTGATCCCCTGCGTCTGACCTCCGAGAGGGTCAAGAAAAACGTGGCGGACTTGATCACCCATATGGATCCCGCCGAACTCCCCCCACCCAAGACCCATCGCATCCCTGTCGTGTACGGGGATGAATACGGCCCGGATCTGGAATGGGTGGCCGATTATCATCACACCACACCGGAGGAGATCATTCGTCGTCACACGGATACGGTCTACCACGTCTACATGATCGGATTTATGCCCGGCTTTCCCTACATGGGCCAGCTTCCCGAAAACCTGGTGACCCCCCGGCGGGCCGTGCCCCGAACCGTCGTCCCCCGGGGCTCGGTCGCCATAGCCGAAAAACAGGCGGGCATCTATCCGGTGAAAAGCCCGGGCGGTTGGCAAATCCTCGGTTTTACGC
This sequence comes from Deltaproteobacteria bacterium, assembly GCA_037382425.1. Lineage (GTDB taxonomy): Bacteria > Desulfobacterota > DSM-4660 > Desulfatiglandales > Desulfatiglandaceae > JAIPDZ01. Next base: position 2,240 of record JARRPY010000163.1, on the reverse strand, counting down.
CGCTTAAGTTGTTTGACGCCTACCGACAGCCCCCCGCTCTCCTGAACACGGGGGATCGAGTCCAATTCTATCCCATCCAGCCGGAGGATCTGACCCGTTGGGAACAGTGAAAGCCCTTGACATCATTTCTCCCGGCCCCTTGACCACGGTGCAGGACCTGGGGCGACCCGGCTACGGGGCGTACGGCGTCCCCCCGAGCGGGGCCGTGGACAGCCTTTCTCTCAGGATGGGAAATCTCCTGGTGGGAAACCCGGAGAACACCGCAGGCCTGGAGATAACGCTCATGGGACTTCAGGTACGGGTGCTTTGCGACATCCTGGTGGCCGTCACCGGGGGGGACCTCCAGACACGCCTCAACGACCGCCCCCTGGCCATGTGGACCGCCGTACGATTGAGAACGGGAGATGTCATTTCCTTCAATCTGGCCAAGACCGGGTGTCGGGCTTACCTCGCCGTCGGCGGCGGGATTGAGGTACCGGACGTCATGAACAGCGCATCCACCAACCTCGGCTCCGGTTTTGGCGGCCTGGACGGCCGGGCACTCGGAAAAGGGGATATTCTGTCCGTCAAAGACCCTCAATCCCATCTTGCCTATGAGGGAAACGCCCTGGATGAGGGTATGATCCCTTCCTACCCCAATAACTGGTGCGTGCGGGTCATATGGGGGCCCCAGGACCAAGACTTTACGCAAGAGGCCAAAGACCGATTCCTGAACGCCTCATTTACGGTCACCTCGGAATCCGACCGCGCGGGCATTCGGTTGAAAGGCCCCGAGTTGCCCGCCAAAGATGGATTGGCCAGTTCCATTATCTCGGAAGGCGTAATCCCGGGGGCCATTCAGGTGCCGGGAAGCGGCCTTCCCATCATCCTTCTCGGCGAAACGGTTACCGGCGGATACCGAAAGATCGCCACCGTGATTTCGGCGGATATCCCGTTCTTAGGCCAGATGAAGCCGGGAGATAGGGTCTCATTCGAGCCGGTTGAGTTGCCAGTGGCCCATACCCTGCTGAAAAAGAGGGGGGCACAGATCACAGATTTTAAAAATAAAGTCGTACGCAGAATACAGAGATGCTGAGGAACGAAGAGATGGAACGAAAGAAGGCCTTCTCCTGGGAGGACCCCAAAAAGAATGCGCGAAATGCCGCATCCATTTCCGGTCTGGACTACCTCAAGGCCATTCAAACAGGTAAAAAAAGACCGCCCCCTGTCGCCGGACTGGTGGGGTACAGGCTGTCGGAAGTGGATGTCGGCCACGCGGTCTTTGAACTGGAACCAAGGGAGTACCACTACAACCCCTTTGCCTCAGTTCACGGCGGCATCCTGTCCACACTCATGGACAGCACCATGACATCGGCGGTCATGACCACGCTGCCAAAAGGCGTCGCCTGTGCCACTGTTGAAATCAAAGTCAATTTCATTCAGCCTGTAACCGAACAGACCGGCCTTATCCGTTGTGAGGCCCGCCCCATTCATGTGGGAAAACGACTGGCCACCGTGGAAGGCCGAATAACGGACCCAAAGGGCAGCGTACTCGCCCACGGGGTGAGCACCTGTGCCGTATTCAAAGTAAAGAAGGCACCCCCCGGGACTCGCGGAAAAACGCCCGGTTAAATTCTCTCTTTGCGATCCCGGGTTCGTAAAGGGCTGAAAAAGACGCCTCTTTCTTGATATGCTTTTGAGCCAGGATCACTCCATGCATTCTCTTCAGAATCTGCCCCTGTACCGGATTAAATTAAGGGCCGTCAGGGTGGATACAACTTCATGGTCTTGATTCACCATTTCACAAAAAGAGAATAAGACGCCTCTATCCGGCTTGGTTGTTGAGGGTTTTACTTTACGGACGGTGATGCGTAACATGAGACTGTCACCGGGACGTACCGGCTTGATCCAGCGGAGTTCGTCCACGCCCGGGCTTCCCAGGCTGGCCGCACCCGGCAGGTAGTGTTCAACATACAGCCGCATGAACAGGCTGGTGGTGTGCCAGCCACTGGCGATCAATCCTCCATAGACCGTGTCTTTGGCCTTGATCGGGTCAATATGGAAGACTTGCGGATCAAACTTCTTGCCGAACTCAATAATCTCATCTTCCGTTATCCTAATGGGACCGAAGGCGTAGATATCGCCTTCCTTATAATCTTCCAAATAGCGATCTTCCGGCAAGGGGGTAAACGTGGTTTTGATCATTTTCATTCCTTTCATCACAATGCATCGCTTATTCGATATCGAAAAAAATCAGCCCG
>JARRPY010000162.1:0-6429 GCA_037382425.1 Deltaproteobacteria bacterium | reverse complement strand
GAAGATTCACGTCTTCAGCAGCTTGTGGTTATCTATAAAGACACGGTTTTAAATGCGCAGCGGGAAGTAGAAGATGCGCTGGGCTGCGGTGACGCTGTCCTTTAAAAACTGTTCCTTTTCCCTCGAGCGAGCAAACGCCACCAGTGCATCTTCTACTTCCCGCTGCGCATTTAAAACCGTGTCTTTATAGATAACCACAAGCTGCTGAAGACGTGAATCTTCCACCCGCACACGATTTTCGATACGTCCATAATTGAGGATATCCCAGTTAAAACCGGGGCCAGCGCTCCAGAACAGACTCTTGTAGCTGAATATATCACCCAAAGAACTTTGGCCGAATGATGACGTCGCATCCGAAGAACGCCACCCGATCGTTCCAAATAGGTAAAAATGAGGGTATAGATCTGCCTTCGCAATTCCGATCTGCGGAGTTTGGGTGGCGATTCGCAGCTCCGCCAGCCGAATGTCAGGTCGACGTCTGAGAAGATTATTGGGGATATCCACAACGACTGCCTGGTATGGCACAGGAATTAACTTGGGTCCTTTCAGCATGGATTCCAAGTCCCCCGGGAGCACACCCAGCAGAATGGCCAGGGCATTTTGGGCTTTGCGCAGATTCGATTCCAGTTGTGGAATCAGGGCCTGAGTATCAGCCAATAGTGACTTCGCCTGGGCCACATCCAGCTCTGTTACAGCGCCCTCTTTGAATCGCACCTCGGCGATCCGAAGGGATTGTTTTTGAAGGGAGACGTTTTCCTTGGCGATAACCAGTTGTCTTTCCAGTGTTCTTATCACGATATAGGTTCGTGCCACTTCAGCCGTCAGCGATACGAGAATATTGTCATAACCGGCAACGGCTGCCTGCAGGTTGGCCACTCCTGTTTGCACCGAACGTCGAAACTTTCCCCAGACATCCAGCTCCCAGGCCGCATCGAACCCGAGGCTCAGTGCATTGAAACTGCCATCAATGAAAGGCGTCTCCCCGCTTGTACTCAGCTTGTTGTTTGTAAATCCTCCAGAGGTCGCCTGCTGCTGAGGATACAGGTTGCCAACCGCAATGCCCAGTTGAGCGCGCGCCTCATAAATACGGATGCCCGCGACCTGCAAAGAAAGGTTCTGTTCATAAGCCTTCTGAACCAGGTTGTCCAGTACAGGATCATTAAACACACGCCACCAGGTACTGTAGTCGGCTGCACCAGCGTGGAGACCGGACGCCTGGATCTCCTTCCAATCATCTAAAAGCGGCGCCGTAGGCTTTACAAAATCCGGCCCGACCATGGCACAGCCGCTCACGATGAACATCATGGCAATCCATGCTGACGCTAATAACCCCAATGGTTTGCACCATCCTGTGAATCGCCCTGCCTTGTAATGATGGATGGCCTCATCACCCTGATTTACAAGCATCTTCCTCTCCTCTTCGAAACTTTTTCAATCGCGGTTATGCGAGACATCGATTCCGGCAGTTCTTTCAATTTCGGTCTCGAAATCTCCTCGCCGCTGATCAATGAAAGCGCTGTCAGTAAATTTCTCCAAGTTTTCAGTTTTCAGCTCATTCATCAGGTTTGACTCGAAAAAAGAGGCTGTAAAGCACCGGCACATAGTTGAGGGTAAAAACACTGCCGATGCCCAGGCCGAAGAACATGATAGATGCCATGCCGTAAAAGAGCGGGTCGTGGTTGATGATCAACGGTGAAAATCCAAGCATGGTGGTTGAAACCGATAGGAGGATCGGTCGAAATCGGCTGACGGCAGAATTGACGATGGCATCATAGGGAGTCTGACCGTCCCGCCGGTTCTCTTCGATCTTATCGATCATCACGATGCCGTTGTTCACAATGGATCCAGCCAGAGCCAGAAGGCCGAGAATGACCATAAATCCAAAATCAGCATTCATGGCCATCAGGCCCACTACTGCCCCCACAATGACCAGAGGCATGGTCAATAGAATGATGGCAGCCCGACGGATGGAGTTGAACTGCCAGATCAGCAAGAAAATGATGCCTCCTAAACAGGGAAGAAGCCATTTCGCTAGGTTCTTCTTAGCCCTTGCAGAATCCTCCAATTCTGCCCCCACTTCCCAGGAATGGTCTTTTGGAAATTTCATCCCGGTTAGGGTCGGTTTGAGAGCGGCAAAAAGTTCAGAGGCCTTCAGTATCTGGTTCTTGGCGCTCACCGTGATGGCGCGTTCCTGATTGTAGCGCATGATTCGGTTCAACTCACCCTTGATACGCACATCGGCCACCTGACCTATGGGTACGCTGTCGCCAGTTGAGGTACGGATACCCAGCGTACGGAGGGTGTCCGGAGAATCCCGTTCCTCCTTGACTCCACGTCCGACGATTGGGATTTGAACATTGCCCTCATGATAGTTCGTGGCCGTGGCCCCATCCAAAAAGAAGGAAAGCGCATCGGCTACATCCTTGGATGTTACCCCGGCGCGGATAGCCCGGTTCTGATCCACATCCGCCATAGCTGTAAACACCCGGTTGTTCCAATCCTGTTTGATATCCCCTGTCCCGGGAATCTTTCGAAGCGCCGCCATCAATTGATCGGCCTGTTTCAGCAGCACTTCTATGTCGGGTCCCCTGAGCCTCACTTCCAGCAGGCCGGGTTCCGAGCCCCCAAGCCACATGGCTTTAACCCTCCCCCGCGCATTGGGAAAATGATTCAACAGATATTGACTCGTGCGGTCAACAAGGTCCGGCACCTGTTTGCTGGTTTGGGTGTTGACTACCAAAAACCCCAGAAACGGATCTGGGTCCATCGGTGACAAAGATAGGAAAAAGCGCGGTCCGCCGTTTCCCACATACGCGATGGTTCCGGTGATTTCCGGATTTTTCTCCTTGTCCTGTAGCCATTCGCTCAACTTTCTTACGGTCCAGTCGGTTTCCTCGATACGCGTGCCTGCGGGAAGATCGAGATAGATCAAATACTGGTTCCTGTCCCCACTCGGAAAAAAAGCTTGGGGTATAAACGTTAGCCCATAGATGGCGGTGGCAAACGCACCGCCAGTAAAAACCAGGACCAAAATCCGATACCTAAGGGAAATTTTCAGAATTCTACGATACAACCGATAGAATTTCCCCTGATAGGGATCCGCCGCTTTTTGTTTAGCGTCCCCTTGGGCCGGTTTTACCTTTAGGAACCAGTAGCACATGCTGGTTGAGGAAAACATGGAAAAGAACCACGATCCCATGAGCAAAATGATCATCACCGAGCCCATGGAGGAGGTGTAATCACCGGCTGTGCCAATTTGCATAAGAATGGGCCCAAAGGCGAAAACCGTTGTTAGAGTGCTGGTAAGAAGGGGAATGGCAAGCGAGTTGCCGGTTTTCAAAACCGCCTCCCTGCGGGCCATTCCCGTTTCCATGTTCACTTTAATGTCGTCGGAAACCACAATGGCATTATCCACAAACATCCCTAAGGCAATAATCATGGTTGCCAGCGACATACGTTCCATATCGATCCCGAGAGCGTACATCATCAAGAACCCGAAAAGCATGACCAGGGGAATGAATGAACCGACAATCAATCCGGTCCGAAGTCCCAGCAGCAGCATGACCATCACCAGAACAATGGCCACGCTTTCAACCACATTGATCACCATGTTGTTTACGGATGCTTTGATGAGTTCGGGCTGGTAGGTGGCAAACTCGAGGACGTAGCCCCATGGGAGAGCCCCCTCGATCTCTTCGATTTGTTTTGTCAAACGCTCGCCGAAGGCGACCGCATCGACCCCTTTGAGGAGAAAGACGCTCAAGACAATGGCCTGATGACCGTTGTAGTAGGCCGGATTTTGGATAGGCTCCACGTATGCTTTGCGGATGGTTGCGATGTCACGCAGCGGAATCATGGCCTGGGAATTGGGGATCGGGATCAGCACCTTCTCGATATCTTCTATGGACTTGAATCGCCCCTGGGTTTCCACGATGATTTCCACATCGCTGATATCGATCCGACCACCGGGCAGAAGGATATTCTGATTACGCAGACTTTTTCCGATATCGACGGGATCAATGCCCAACTGCGCAATCTTGGCATTTGAAACCTCCAGATAGATGCGCTCATCCTGCACACCGGTGAGATCTATTTTCTTAATTCCCTTCATGAGGTTGAGACGTTCCCGAATCCGACGTGCGGTTTCGTACATCTCAGCCATTGTGAAACCATCGCTCCACAACGCGATGGTGGCCACCGCCGTGTCACCAAACGTATCATCAACCATTGGTCCGACGGTGCCCTCCGGAAGATCCGGTTTGACATCATCCATTCTGTTTCTCAAAAGCTTCCATGTGGCAGGGAGCTGTTCAGTGGGCACTTCATCCTTAATAGTCACATGAATCAGGCACTCACCCACTTTGGATGTGGAATTCTTGATCTTATCCACTTCGCCCATGCTCCGGATTTTCTCTTCAATGGGCCGGGTAATCAGTCGCTCCACTTCCTTCACCGGCATGCCGGGATATTTTGCCACAACCACCGCTTCGCGAATGGTAATTAAGGGATCTTCCAGTTTCGGAAGGGCCATAAACGCATAGATGCCTCCAAAAACCACCAACAATATCGTCATGACGACCGTTCGAGAATTATTGAGTGCGAATGCGGTGATCCCTTTCATCGTCTACCTAATCCCTCATTAGTTTGACTTTCATCCCATCGGCCAAAAAACTCACACCGGCCACCGCAACTACGTCCCCGGCCTGCAGCCCTTCGGTGATAATGGCGTTCTTCTTTACAGCCCCGCTGAAGCGGATCGGAGTTTTTTTGACCGTGGAGGTCTGGGGGTCATATACAAAAGCATACCCTTGTCCCGATTCCTGGGTCGGCAGAATAGACTGAACCGGCAGGATGTAGCCATATTTGTGATTTTTGTTTTTCATGGTAAGCGTTGCTTCAGCAGTCATGCCTGGTTTTATGGCTTTATTGCGATTCATTAGTTCGACTTTCACCGGAAACGCATTTGCTTCAATCGCAGCGGAACCGATATAAGAGATACGCCCTTTTACAGATGCACCGGGAAGCGTGGGAAAAGCGATCGTCACCGGGTCATCGATATGGATCCGGTCTATGGTGGTCTCCGGCACGGCCAGCTTCACTTCCATTTTTCCGGTAGCATCAATTTCAAAAACTTTCTGTCCGACCTTCACCTCCTCGTTGGGCTGTATCGACCGCCACGCAATCGCGCCGTCGTAAGGTGCAATGAGTTTCGTTTTTCGCAGATCGCGATTGGCCTGATCCAGTCTAGCCATCTGATACTTCACCGCGCTTCGGGCGGCCTTGTAATTATATTCCGCCACTTCGACAAATCTCTGCGCACCCGCTCCCTGTTCGAAAATTCGCTTGTGACGCTCGTACTCAGCCTTTGTCTTGGCCACGTTGTCTTTCGCCTTTGCGAGTTCGGCCTTGATCGCATCTACCTCAAGTTGGTAAGGCTCCGGATCAAGGGCAGCGAGTACATGTCCCTTTTTTACCCGGTCCCCTATGTCCACATTTACCGATTCCACCTGCCCACTCACCTGAAAACTGAGGTCGGAAGAATCAACCGCAGCTACTCGACCTGAAAATTTTCGGATTTCCTCCGCGACCTGCTCCTTGACGGGCATCGTCTTGATGGCTCGAACCCTTTCAACTACTTCCGGCTTTTCCTGGCATGCAGCCGGGACAACCGACATACAGAGAACCACAAAGATCCATTTTAACCTATGTTTAGGCATAACTAACCTCATAATTAGCGCAGAATCAGTATCCCTGCCCCAGGACATAGTCGCCCCCGCTGGCATCACGATTAGAAGCGCTATTGAACGTGCGGGGTATCAAATAGAAAATGCTTTATTGAGCCAAACAAAAAAGCCCTAAATCGATACAGAGATCCACCGGAGGCCTAAGTTAAGTCGACCTCTAAGGATATGAAACCATTAATTCCTTCCAGAAGGTCAGGATTATGTTGTTGGGTTGGCTTAATTTACCAATAATGCAGAAAATTTGATTTGATTAAAACCGAAAGAGGGGGGGATGTCAAGTTGATTGGGACCTGCCTATCTCAGCTTTTACCGATTTGAATACCTTTAAGACCTCAACATCTAGTGGCCACCGGTTTATTGAGAGACGATCATCCAATGCGCAGATACCTATATGATTCAACTCATCGATTTCATTATCATAATGTGAAAGATTGATTTGGTATCTTATAATAAATTGAGACTCTTGGGTGCCGGATTCATGCACGCAATCTTAGCATCTGCGGACGCTGGAAATGCATACAATATGTGGTAGTCTGTCCTGAATTGACACCAAGCCCTCTCCCGCTTATACTCAACCCACTCAAAAGCGAATTAGCCACCCTTATAGAAGTTCAAAATGACCTTTCTATAGCTCTGGAGGGCGTCCACTGTGAAATGCCCCAAATGCGAGTTTGAGAACCCAGCC